>CAXMLT010000334.1:0-8266 GCA_964194245.1 uncultured Hyphomicrobium sp. | reverse complement strand
CCCGCCGATCTCGGCGTCGCCGGTGCCAAGCTCGCGGTTGCCGACAACAACACCACCGGCCGCTTCATGAACCAGCAGTTCACCCTCGACGAGATTGAGGATCACGATCCCGCCAAGCTCGTCGAGGAGGTCGTCAAGAAGGTCGATGCGGGCGCGCATTTCATCCTCGCCGACATGGCTCCGGCAACGCTTCTGAAGCTCGCCGACGCCGTCAAGGGCAAGGACGCCATCATCATCAACTACGGCGCGCCGGACGAGCGGTTGCGCGAGGAGGACTGCCGCCCCAACGTCCTCCACTCCGCTCCCAGCCGCGACATGCTGGCAGATGCGCTTGCGCAGTACCTCATCTGGAAGAAGTGGAACCGCTGGCTGCTCGTACTAGGCCCGCGTGATGAGGATAAGCTCTACGCGGATGCGATCCGGCGTGCGGCCAAGCGCTTCGGCGGCAAGATCGTCGAGGAGCGGCCCTTCGTCTACGAGACCGGCAGCAGCCGGCGCTCCGACGGCGGGTACGAGCAGATCCAGCAGCAGATCCCGACCTTCACGCAGAGCGCGCCCGCGTACGACGTCTTGGTCGTCGCCGACGAAGCCAATATTTTCGGCGACTACTTTCCCTATCGCACCTGGGATGCGCGTCCCGTCGTCGGCACGTCAGGCCTCGTGGCGGCGAGCTGGCACCCGGCGATCGAGCTCTGGGGCGGCACGCAATTCCAGAATAGATTCAAGCGTTTGGCCGACCGCTACCTGCGGCCCGAAGATTACAACGCCTGGCTCGCCGCGCGCATGATCGGCGAGGCCGCGTCGCGTACCAAGACGAACAGCTTCAAGGATCTTGCCACCTACCTCAAGTCGCCGCAGTTCGAGGTCGCCGGCTTCAAGGGCGTTGGACTTTCCGTGCGCAACTGGAACGGACAGGTCCGCCAGCCGATACCGGTCACGACGCCGAAGCTGCTCGTGACAGTCTCGCCGCAGCCGGGCTTCCTGCATCAAACGAGCGAGCTCGACACGCTCGGCGTCGATAAGCCCGAGACCAAATGCAAAGCCTACACACAATGACCGGCACGCGCGGCACCACGGGTGACCGGTCAATCGCAGGAGGATGTTGCCTGATGCGTTTTAAGTTCGGTTTCGCTGCGCTCCTCGGCGCGGCGGCAGTCCTCGTCGGCCCCGCACCGGCGGCGTACGCCTACACGGCCTTCGTGACGAACGAGAAGGACAACACCGTCTCCGTCATCGACACGGACAAGTGGGAGGTCGTCAAGACCTTCAAGGTCGGGCAGCGACCGCGCGGCGTGATCCTGTCGAACGACGCCAAGTGGCTGATCGTCTGCACGAGCGACGAGAACCTTATTCAGGTCTACGACACCAAGACGTACGAGCTTGTGAAGACGCTGCCCTCCGGACCCGATCCGGAGCTCTTGACGCTGCATCCGTCCGGCAACCCGCTCTACGTTGCGAACGAGGACGACAACCTCGTCACCGTAGTCGATATCTACACCGGCAAGGTCCTGACCGATATCCCCGTCGGCGTGGAGCCGGAAGGCATGGGCATGAGCCCCGACGGCAAGGTGCTGGTCAACACGTCGGAAACGACGAACATGGCCCATTTCATCGACACCGAGACCAAGAAGACCTTCGACAACGTGCTGGTCGATACCCGTCCCCGCGTCGCCATGTTCAACAAGACCGGGACGCAGCTCTGGGTCAGCTCCGAGGTTGGCGGCACGGTGACAGTCATCAACCCAGCGGACCGCAAGGTCATCGGCAAGGTCACCTTCGATATCCCGGGCGTCACCAAGGAGGCGATCCAGGCCGTGGGCGTGCGCGTCACGCCGGACGACAAGCTCGCCTTCGTCGCGCTCGGGCCCGCGAACCGCGTAGCCGTGGTCGATACGGCGACGCTGAAGGTGCTCAAATATCTGCTCGTCGGCCAGCGCGTTTGGCAGCTCGGGTTCACGCCCGATTTCAAGTATCTGCTGACGACCAACGGCGCCTCCAACGACGTCTCGGTGATCGACGTCGCCGCGCTCAAGGTGACCAAGTCCATCCGCGTCGGCCGCTATCCCTGGGGCGTCGTGGTGGCGCCGTTCTGATTTTGCTTCCAGCCTGCACGCGCTAAACGCGCGAGTGGGAAGCCTGACCGGTGGAGGAAAAGACGACGAGATTCTAGATTCTCGCGCGGTTCGAGCCGAAAAGAAAACGCTAGATTTTCCAGCGGCTTGACGAGAAACTTGGATCGAGCAATCGTCGCAATCAATATGGCATCTGAAGCTCAAGTCCCAGCGGAGTCGGCGCCCGCTCTCCTCGTCCGCAACGTGAGCCACAAGTTCGGCGACACGCTGGCGCTCGACGACGTGTCGCTCGAGGTGCCGCGCGGCACCTTCGTCATGCTGCTCGGCCTCAACGGCGCCGGCAAATCGACGCTGTTTGCGCTCGTCACCCGCCTCTACGACAACGTCACGGGCGAGATCCGCATCTTCGGCTATGACGTCCGCCGGCGCGCCTCCGCGGCGCTGCAGCGGCTCGGCGTGGTTTTCCAGAGCCGCACGCTCGATCTCGATCTCAGCCTCAAGCAGAACCTGCTCTATCACTGCGCGCTGCACGGAATTCGCGGGCGCGAGGCGCGCGAGCGCACCAAGCGCGCGCTCGAGATCGTCGGCCTCGCCGACCGCGCCAAGGAGAAGGTGCGCAATCTCTCTGGCGGCCAGGCACGGCGCGTCGAGATCGCACGCTCGCTTTTGCAGCGCCCCGGGCTCTTGCTCCTCGACGAGCCGACCGTCGGCCTCGACATCGGCTCGCGCGAGAGCGTCATCAACATCGTGCGCTCGCTCGTGGAGCGCGAGGGCCTCGGCGTGCTGTGGGCAACGCACCTGTTCGACGAGGTCCGCAACACCGACCTGGTCGTCGTCCTGCACAAGGGCCGCGTGCTGTTCGAGGGCACGGTGCCCGACTTCCTCGCCAAGACGGGAACGAAAAACGTCAGCGACGCTTTCCGGGCCGTAACCGGCACCGCGCACACGGAGATTGCCGCATGACGATCTCGAGCCCGGCAACGGCACAAGGCACCTGGCAGGCCGCGTCTCCGGCAGGCGCAAGCTGGAATCTCGACCCGCCCAAGCTCGGCTTCCGCGCCTACCTCACCTGCTTCAACGGCATCGTGTGGCGCGAGGTGCTCCGCTACCTGCACCAGCGCGAGCGCTTCTTCTCTGCTCTCGTCCGGCCCCTCGTTTGGCTCCTAATCTTCGCCGCCGGCTTCCGCCAGACGCTCGGCGTCTCGATCATTCCGCCCTACGAGACCTACGTCCTCTACGAGGTGTTCATCACGCCCGGGCTGATCGGCATGATCCAGCTCTTCAATGCGATGCAATCCTCGCTGTCGATGGTTTACGACCGTGAGACCGGCGCAATGCGCACCCTCCTCGTGAGCCCCTTCCCGCGCTCCTTCCTCTTGCTGTCGAAGCTCGTCGGGGGCGTGGCGGTGTCGCTGCTGCAGGTCTACGCCTACCTCTTCGTCGCCTACTTCTGGGAGATCGAGCCGCCCATCTACGGCTACTTCACGGTGCTGCCCGCGCTCGTCCTGTCGGGCCTGATGCTCGGCTCCATGGCGCTGTTCCTCTCCTCGGTTATCAAGCAGCTCGAGAACTTTGCCGGCGTGATGAACTTCGTCATCTTCCCGATGTTCTTCGCCTCCTCCGCGCTCTACCCGCTTTGGCGCGTCAAGGAGTCGAGCGTCCTCCTATACGAGATCTGCCGCCTCAATCCCTTCACCCAGGCCGTGGAGCTCATCCGCTTTGCTCTTTACGGACAGGTGGACTGGACCTCGCTTGCGGCGTGCGTGGCCTGCACCGTGGTGTTCCTGGGCGGTGCCGTCTACGCCTACAACCCGTCAAAAGGCCTGATCGCTCGGCGCGGCGGTCCGGGCGCAGGAGTGTGAGGAAATGCTCGAGGTAAAAATGCCCAAAACAAAGAAGACTGCCGTCATCATCGTCTGCGCGGGGATTGCGATCCCGCTGGCGCTCGCAACGGCCCTGCGAGCCCAGGAGCCCGGCGCAGCGAAGGGCGAGGCGCCTGCCCCACTGCCGAGTCCGGCCGAAGTCGCAGGCAGCCCCGATTGGCCCTGCGTGCAGCGCAAGGTCGAAACCGTATCGCCGGCGCAGGTTTGGGACGGACCGGCCCTGCCCGATGAGAAGGATTGGCAGAACGACAACAAGATCCGGGAGGTGACGAGCATTCTCGAAAGCCGCCGCGTCCCCCTCGATGAGGCCGAGAAGGCGATCAAGGAATTTGCGCAGGCGCAGCCGGAGGCCGAGCGCGACCAGAAGCTCACGCAGCTGTTTGCGAGCGTGCTGGCGAAAATCAACTCCGACCGCAAGTTCGTCATCGGGCGCGTCGAAGAGTTCCAAAAGCGGCAGAAGGCGCGGGCCGCCGAGCTTGAGCGTGAAGGCAAGGCGTTCGGGCAGAAGAACCAGCCGATCCCCTCGCCGGACTCGCCCGGCGCCGGCGCCGCCGATTACAAGCTCACGCCCGAGCAGGAGACCTATAACTGGAACGCCCGCATCTTCCAGGATCGCCAGCAGAACCTGTCGCTCGCTTGCGACATTCCAGGCCTGATCGAGGCGCGCGCGTTCGACATTGCCAAGCTCATTCGCGCACAGATGAAGAGCTGACGCCGTCGGATCCAGCTTAACACCCGGCTAGGGTACCTTGGGCACGTCGACGAGCGGATAGCCAAGCTCCTGCCAACCGTCGGTGCCGTCGCGGAACCACATCACGTTGGTGTAGTGAGCCTCCACGGCCCGCTTGGCGGCGTTCCACGACATCCAGCAGTTCCGAAGGCAGAAGAAAACGAGGGCCGCATCCTTCTTGCCCCCCGTCAGGCTCTCGAGCCGGGTGCGGAAATACTCATCGATCGAGGGCGAGAGCGCGCCGTAGCCGACGTTGGGCAGCCAGTGCGCGCCTTCGATGCTGCGGTGGGCCGGGTCGCGCCAGAAGGTGCCGGCCGGCAGGTTCGCCGGCTTGGGCGCTTGCGGATAGACGTCGATGAAGATCGCGCCGCCCTTACCGTTCCACAGATCGGCCGCCTCGTCGGGACTCAGCACTTTGGCGCCGCTCAGCGTCGCGGGAACAGGCGCTCTGAAGTCGCTCATCCGGTAGTCCGACGGCTCGGGGGCGGGCACATCCGAGCCCGGCGCCTGGCCCTCGGGGAGCTTGGTGTCCGGATGCGGAATTTCGGCGGGTGTTGTGGCGACGGGCGGCTTGGCGGGCGCCTCCTGGCCGAGCGCGGCGGGTGCGCCGAGCGCAAGCGCTGCCAGCATCAGCAAGAGGGTGGGTATCGCAGCGGAGCGCTTGAGGGCGTGAGCACGTCGGGCGGACGATACCGGTCCGCGTCCCATGCCGCCGACCCACCCGCGCGAGCTGTGCACCAAGCGCTGCATGGGGATCCGGTTGGCGAAGCGTTGACCGTCGATTGGAGGAAGCCCGCGCTAGCCCCGCGGCCTGGTGACAGGCTCGCCGTTGTCATCGAGCAGCGGCACGCCGTACTCCAGCAGCGCGCGATCGATATCGCCCTGGCGTTTGCGAATGATATCGTTCAACTGGCGCTTCCACAGATCGTCGCCCTGGCGCACGCCCATGGTGATGCGGAAGACCAGATGATCGGACTTTCCGTCCTTGAGGAGGGGCACTACGGTCAGCTTCTCTCCGCCCTTGCTAGCGAAGTAACCGGCGATCGGCCCCCACAGCACGCCGGCTGCAATCTCGCCGGAACGGATGTCCTTGATCATGTCCTCGGCCGGGGAGTCGTAGCGGCGATCAACCACAAGCTGGTAGGGCTTCGCCATTCCCATGAGGCCGGCCTTGGCGATCAGATTTGCCGGCGGGGTGCCGGCGACGACGCCGATGCGCTTACCCTGGAGGCGCGGGTCGAAGAGGCTTTCGACGCCGTCGAGCCCGGTGCCGGGCTTATAGACCAGCGCATACGTCGAGCTGTAGATCGAATTGGTATTGAGCAGGGACGGATCACCCTGCCCCGTGCTGATTACGATGTCACACCGCTTGGCGAACAGCGTGTTGCGCAGAAAACCTGTCACCTGCGGGAACCACGTGTACTCGACCGGCACCTTCAGCTCTTCGCCGAGGATGTTCGCGATCTTGTTCTCGAAGCCTTCGCTCTTGTCGTTGGAGAACGGCAGGTTTGACGGATCCGCGCAGACGCGCAGGATTTCACGGTTCACCAGATCGGAGCGGTGACCTTCGACGGCGCGGGCCGAGCTGAGCCACGCGCCGCTGGCCGCAAGAGCGAAGAACGAAAACGCAAAGAGGCCGATGACGGAATGCCTACTCACCGAGGCATGCCTTCTCTTCCGCCTTGGAACTCTCCGGTCGGTCCACGTGATTACGGCCGCCGAGCTGGCCCGCGGGCAAACTAGTGGACGCTCTCGCCTTGAGATACACGTAGAGGTCGTTGATGAAGCACATGACGTTCTTGTTGTCGCCGAACGACGGCATCACGAACTTGGTTCCCGCTTCGTCATGGATGCGGCCGCTGGCGACGGTGCCGAGGAAGGTGCTGAAATCCATCGTCTTCAGTGAGTCGGCGAGCGCGGGTGCATAGGACGAGCCGAGGCCGTTCGGGCCATGGCAGACGTGGCACTCCGAATGGTAGCGGCGGTAGCCGTTGTAGGTCGACCAGTCGACGACCAGCGTGTTGTCCTTCTTGCAGATGTGGAAGGTCGGCGTGCCGTCGGGAAGGAGCCACTTGCCGTTCTCCTCCTTGGCGCCTTCCTGCGTGAAACAGCCAGCAGAGTCGGTGATGAACGGAGCGAGGCCGGGTTTGTCCTCGGCGTGAACTGATGCGCCGAAACAACCCCCCAGGGCGACGGCAGCGATTACCAAAGCGATCCTTCTCACGCGCGTTTCCTCTATCTGCTTTTTTGTTGCAGCACTCGTTACATAGGATTTGGGCATTTGGCCAGTCGGCACAAGGCCGCAACGATCAACGGCCCGTGATCTCGCACTGCGGAAGGTTGAGTTCGCGCGATGCGATAGCGAGCCTCGTCAAGCTTCAACCCGTCTCCCGAACTTCAACGTGTCTCTCACAAGGAGGCCGGCGCGGGTTGCCCCGCGCCGGCCCTTGGATCTGATCGTCAACCTATGGCAGCGCAAACACGGAGAGCGAACCACCGAGAGCGGTGTAGTTGTTCAAGCCCGCATAGCCACCAACGGCACCCAGACCATCGGTCGGGTTGGTCAGGCCGGCCGCGAGGCCGATGCCAGCCCAGCCGCCGACGCCCGAGAACACGCCGATGTACTGCTTGCCCTTGTGTCCGTAGCTGAACACGTTGCCGATGATGCCGGAAGGCGTACGGAACTTGAACAGCTCCTTGCCGTCCTTCTGGTCGACGCACTTGAGGTAGCCCTCGAGCGTGCCGTAGCAGGCAAGGCCGCCGGCAGTGGTGAGAGCGCCGGACCAAGCAGAGAACTGCTCCTTATTGGCCCAAACGATCTTGCCCTTGCCAGCGTCCCACGCAAGGAAGTTGCCCATGTTGGTCTCGCCCTTGGGCGGATACATGGACAGCGTGGCGCCAACGTAAGGCTGACCGGCAGTGTACTCGACCTTGAAGGGCTCGTAGTCCATGCACACGTGGTTAGACGGCACATAGAAGAGGTTCGTCAGCGGCGAGAAGGCCACTGGCTGCTCATCCTTCGAGCCAAGAGCGGCCGGGCAGATGTCGGTGGTGTTGACGTCGGGCCCGTTCAGGAACGTCGACTTAGAGGCAACGACGAGCGGACGACCATAGGTCTTGCTGCCCTTGTCCATGTCGACTTTCGTCGCCCAGTTGACGGCCGGGTCATACTTCTCGGCAACCAACAGCTCGCCGGTCTTCCGGTCGAGGGTGTAAGCAAAGCCATTGCGGTTGAACTCAACCACCACGTTCCGCTTTGAGCCACCAACGTCGATGTCGGCGATGACGGGCTCGTTGATGCCGTCATAGTCCCACTCATCGAACGGCGTGTACTGATAGGCCCAAGACGCCATGCCCGTCTCCGGGTTGCGGGCGAACAAGGTCATCGACCACTTCTGGTCGATCTGCTTGCCATCCGGTCCCGCACGCTGAGCAGGGTTCCAGGTCGACGGGTTGCCGGTGCCGTAGTAGAAGAGGTTCAGCGACGGATCCCAGGACATATAGCCCCAGGTCGAGCCGCCACCGATCTTCCATTGGTCGCCGTTCCAGGTGCTGAGCGAGCTGTCCTTGCCGACCGGCTT
>CAXMLT010000333.1:0-2450 GCA_964194245.1 uncultured Hyphomicrobium sp. | reverse complement strand
CCCTGCCGATCCCCGCAACCGCTTTCGAGGGCGCGCGCGGCCTTATCGCAACGAGCCGCAACGGCCTGCGGGCGCTTGCCGCGCGCGCAACGCTCGCGCAGGTGATAGAGCTCCCGATCTTCACCGTGAGTCCGGCGACCGCGGCACTCGCGCGTGAACTTGGATTTCGGCGTGTCATCGCCGGCGAGGGATCGGCGAGCGACCTCGTTCCCCTCCTCGTCGGCTCCAAAATCGGGGAAGCCGGCCCGCTCGTGCACGTGGCCGGCGAGGAGGTCGCCTTCGATCTGGCGGCCAAGCTTGCAGCGAGCCGCGTGAAGGTCCGCAAGGTGATCGGCTACCGCGCCGTGGCGGCTCCATCGCTTACACCGCAGACGGCGCAAGCCATTGCCGGCGGCTCGCTCGATGCCGTGATCCTGATGTCCCCGCGGACCGCCGCAATTTTTGCTCAACTCGTCGGAAAGGCGGGCCTGGAGGAGCCGGCCCGGCGGCTTGCGTATATCTGCCTCTCGGCAAATGTTGCCGCTGCCCTCAGCGATCTAACCCCGGCCCGCGTTAACATCGCCGAAAGGCCAAATTCATCGGCAATCCTCGATGCCGTTGGCCGGGTGGCAACGCATTCCTCAGGGGTGTAGCTTAGCGTCAAATAGGACTGGTAGCTCTCTTCGATGCGCGCCGCTGCAACGCGGCTCCCCCCGCTCGCCGAGAGGCCGCTAACCAAGGTGCATTGGCTCCCATGACTACGCGCAAGGACGACCCCGCAAAGCCGGCGGCCGGCGGCGACACGAGCAGCAGCCGTCCGCATGCGACCCTCGACCTCAAGGCGACGGTGGTCAGCCCCCCGTCGGGCTCCAAGGACGAGAAGGAGCCTGCGAAGGATGAAAAAGCGGCTGCACCCGTCGAGCCGGCCAAGGCCGGTGCCTCGCTTCCCGGCGCCTCGCCGCGCGGCGAAGCGGGAGCAGCCAAGCCGGAGGGCGCCAGGCGGCCGGTTCCGACGCCGCCTCCGTCCAAGAAGGCCGGCGGCTACGGCGGATTTTTCACGCACCTCGCAGCCGGCATCGCGGGCGGCGTGGTTGCCCTGCTCGCAGCCGACATGCTGGCCTCACAGCTCAATTTGAGCGGGCCCTCCGACCGGGAGGACGCGACCGCTGCCTTGCAGCAGCGCATCATCGCGCTCGAGGCCACAGCAAAGCAAAAGAATCCAAATCCCGAGCTCGCTTCAAGGCTCGCTGCGGCCGAGACCAAGATCCAAGGCCTCGAGAAGGTCGGCGGCAGTGTCGATCGCCTGGCGAAGCGCCAGGACGAGCTTGCCGGCAGCATCAAGACCGTTGACGCCAAGACCGCCGCGCGCCCCGACGATGCGGCCGTGCTGGCGCGCGTCGCGAAGCTCGAGGAGCAGCTCAACGATATGTCGACGGCGGCCGCGAAGGACCCGCAAAGCGGGCGCTTGCCGCAGCTAGCGGCGCTGACCGGCAAGGTTGTCGATCTGGAGTCGACGATCAAGACGCAGCTCGATGCGCTGCGCAAGAGCGTGACGCAGGAGGAGGACTCGCGCCTCGCCACGACCAACGAGACCAGCGAGGCGGCGAAATCCGGCACGGTTCGCATCGACCGTGACCTCGCGACCCTGAAGACCCAGAGCGGCGAGCTCGCCGCCCGCTTCGACGCGCTCAAGGCCCAGGCCGACGGCGCCGGCGCGAATTTGAGGACGACAGGGGACGAGCTGAAAAAGCTGAAAACCGAGATCGACGCGCGGCTCGCGACCTTCGCCAGGCCCGAGGACATTGCCAGCGTCGTGGCGCCGCTCTCCGGCAAGCTCACGGGCCTGCAGCAGGACGTGCAGGGCGTCGTCAAGAGTGAGACCGACCGCAAGGCCACCGCCGAGCGCATCGTGCTGTCGCTGGAGCTTGCGAGCCTCAAGCGCGCCATCGATCGCGGCAACGGTTTTGCCAGCGAGCTTTCCGACGCCCGCAAGCTTGCGGGCTCGAGCGTCGACCTGACGCCGCTTCAGCGTTACGCCGACCGGGGCGTGCCGACGCTCGCCGAGCTGCAGAAGGACTTCAAGGCCACCGCGTTCAGGATGATCGACGCCGACGAGGCGCCGAGCGACGGCTCCGTGCTCAATAGACTGCTCGCCGGCGCCAAATCGGTAGTCCGCGTGCGCAAGGTCAGCCAGATCGCGGGCGATGTCAGCGTCGAGGCGGTCGTCGCCCGCATGGAGGCGGCGCTGAAGGAGGACCGGCTGGGCGATGTGCTGGCCGAGGCGAAGACGCTGCCGCCGCGGGTGCAGGACGTCGCGCGCGACTTCCTCGCCAAAGTCGAGGCACGCAACGCGGTCGACGGCGCGCTTTCGACGGTCGAGGCGCAGCTCAAGGCTTCGCTCGTGGCGCCGGCGGCCACGCCCACCAAGTCGCAGGAATAGGGGACCCTAGATGCTGTCTCTTATACACATC
>CAXMLT010000332.1:0-2161 GCA_964194245.1 uncultured Hyphomicrobium sp. | reverse complement strand
TCATGGCGGAGCCATGCTTCGCATGGACGCCCGCGCGCGGCATCTCCAGGCCGAGGGTGCGGACACATACGCGAGCGGGCCTTTGGTCCCACCCGGCGGCTTGGCGCCCGGGCTCTCGTCGTTCGGGGACCTCTGGCGGCTGCGCCCGCGAAACCCAGATGTGAGCCTGCGAGCGCCGTTCGCGACGGGCTGCCGTGCGTCTCGTTATGGCGGAGCCATGCGCCGCATGGACGCCGAGGGTGCACAGCCTCGCTCCGCCTGGCCCAGGATCTGAGGAGAGCTGTTCCTCGCGACGACGTTGCGAACGGAGCAACGCCGCCTCACCTGGGCACCACTCCCCGCCCCGCGTCAGACGCTCAAGCTTGCCGCGTCCCTCGTGGGCAGGGATGGTGTAGTATGGCGGATGCCCGCGGGGGCGAGGATAAAATAGAGCGATCGCGAGATATCCAGCGATGTCGGCTATGGGCCAAGAGCTCAGCGACCCCAAGAACAAACTCGGCCGCATCGTCGCCTGCCCGTCGCGCTCAAGACCGAACGCGGTGACGCGCCTCCGCATCACACTCCGCTGCTGCGCTCCGGGATCACCTCGACCGACCAACCGCTCCCGGCCCGCTTCGCCTTCGCGGCTTTGCGAAGCTGCTTCGCGACCTGGCGTGCCGCGGCCGCCTGAATCTCCGCCCCGTTGACCCACACCCGTCCTTGCTCCGGCGCCATGTCGAGCGCCGCCGCCAACCCATCGGTCGATTCCGCCGAAACGAAGCGCACCAGCGGATGCTCCAGGTCCATGTGCTCCATCATGGCGACGCGCTGCATATCTTCCGCGTCCTCCCGCGCCAGCCCCTGCTCGCTGAGCGCCGTCAGCTTGATCCCCCGCCCATCCTGCGTGGTTATGCGGCGCGCATCGAGATCCGCGATGCGCAGCTGCTGCGCGTTGTCCTCCTGCTTCATAGCGAGCACGTGCCTGAACTTCGCCTCGACGCACTTGCTCACGGTCAACCCCGCCGCGAATGCCACCACGCCGAACATCAGCACCGCTGTGATCGCGCCCGGCGACAACCGATTGGCCACGTGCTTGACGGCGTCGGCCGCGGCATTCCATTTGCCGTAGTTGCCGCCGACCATCTCGCCGCCATGGTCGTCGTCGGCCGCCAGCTCCTCGAACAGGTTGATCGTCTCGCCGCCCGCGACGCATTCCATGGCGCGCGCCCTGGCCGCGGCGATGCTCCCATTCATCGCGTTCGACATGTCGACGACCAGCGTGTGGTCGCCTTCGAAATGCGCGCTGAGCTTCGCCGCCGCCTTGTCCGCGCCGGTCATCAGCCGCAGATCGGAGCGCCCGAAGCGCACGAGGCAGTAAGCCCGCTGGGCCCGTTCCTGCATCTCCTCGATCCGCGGCGCGCACCGCACCAGGTCGAGCGGCTCCTCGGCGACCATCCGGTAGAGCGGCCACCCTTCAAACCGCACATTGCCGATGAGATGCCCTTGCGGACCCGCCAGCACGTCAAGCGCATGCCGATGATCCCTCTCGCTGCGCACCACGAGTTCCGTCATCCGTCCCCCGGATGGGCGACGCGCACACGGATTCGGCCCGGCCAGATTAAACGGCGTCGAAGCGTCGATTTCAAGGGCCTGCAACCCCCGTGCACTAGACCGGGGGCGCCGCTTCTGAGTCGAATTTTTGATTCGCTGTGTCTGAAGGGCCATGGCCTTACGGCGGCCTTCCCGCCAGCGGGGACCAAATAGCAATGGTCGGCCTTCTGCGGACCAAGGCCAGCAAAAAGGGGCCGGCGCGGTGCGCCGGCCCGGCAATGCGATAACGCTATGTTAGCTCAGTGGTGGCCCCAGACCTCCACGGTCGCGTAGGCCTTGTCGCGCTTCGACGTCGCCAGCACGCGCGAACGCCACGTCGCCTGGATCTCCTTGATCGAACCGTCCTTCTTGAGGTCCACCGGCCCGAACGCGTCGTCGGCCGCGACCTTGATGCGGTCGTTCTCGACATCGTCCTTGGCACCGTCCGCATAGACGACCGCGAGCTTGGTCATGGTGATGTCGCGGTCCTTCACGGAGACGCGGAGCTGCTTGAAGCCCTGATTGTCGCCGACGGGGATCTTCACCTGGTCGAAGCCGACCGAGCCCGCCGTGTCGGTGCCGAGCAGCACCC
>CAXMLT010000331.1:0-1675 GCA_964194245.1 uncultured Hyphomicrobium sp. | reverse complement strand
CCGGCCGGCGCCAGCCCGATCCCGCCGTGCTGCAGGAAATGGCCCGCTCGCTCTGGCACCGCGGGCCCGATGACGACGGCTTCCTGATCCGCCAGGGCTTCGGCTTCGCCAACCGCCGGCTCTCCATCGTTGGCCTCGGTGACGGCCGCCAGCCGATCTTCAACGAAGACGGCTCTGTTGCCGTCGTCTTCAACGGCGAGCTCTTCGACTACCCTGAGCGCAAGGCCGCGCTGCAGGCCAAGGGCCACGTCTTTCGCACCCACACCGACACCGAGCTGATCGTGCACCTCTACGAGGAGCACGGTGAGGCGGTGTTCACGGAGCTCAAAGGGCAGTTCGCGCTGGCGTTGGTCGACTTTTCCAGGCGTACAATTTTCCTCGCCCGCGACCGCGTGGGCATCTGCCCGCTGCACTGGTCGCAGCAGGGTGACTGGGTATACTTCGGCTCCGAGATCAAGGCGCTACTGGCCTCTGGCGGCGTTCCCGCCATCGCCGATCCGCGCGGGCTCGACCACATCTTCACGTTCTTCGCCATGGGCACGCGGCGCACGATGTTTCAGGGCGTGCAGTCGGTCCTGCCCGGTCACTACCTCAAGATCGCGTTCCGCCGCGACGGCAAACGCACCGAGGTGACCGAGCACCGCTATTGGGACTTCGACTTCCCGGACGCGGGCGACGAGGAAGATCCCACCGACGAGGAGCGGCTGATCGACGAGTTCGAGGCAACGTTCCAGCGCGCGGTCGAGGTCCGGCTGCGGGCCGACGTGCCGGTCGTCGGCTACCTCTCCGGCGGCGTCGATTCCGCCTACGTCGTAGCGACCGCCTCGCGCCTGCGGGAGCGAGCGATTCCGAGCTTCACCATCCAGGTGCCCGGCAAGGGCTTCGACGAAACCCAACAGGCGTCGCAAATCGCCCGTCACGTTGGCAGCCGCCAGACGATTTTAACCAGCGATGCCAAAGTTATCTCCGACACCTACGCCAAGCTCATCGCCGCGGCCGACTGCCCGGTGCCGGATACCTCCTGCGCCGCGCTCTGGTGCTTGTCGCGAGAGGTTCACGATCAGGGTTACAAGGTCGCGCTTACGGGCGAAGGGTCGGACGAAGCCTTCGGCGGCTATGTCTGGTTCAAGCTGCGCGCCTCCAGCTACTGGTGGAACAGGGTCAGCCCTGGCGCCAGCGACAGCGTGGATCGCATCGTCCGCCGCTTCCTGCCGCCCTTCAAGAGCTTCAAGGAACTCAAGCGTATCGACGACACGGTCGGCGGCGCGCACGCGCAAGCCGCGCTCTATCAGCTCGTCTCCAACGCGCGCGATCGCTATTTCAGCCGCGACATCAAGGACCGCATCGGCGACCACACGCCGTACGAGGACGTGCCGCTCGACCGTGAGCGCATGCACCGCTGGTCGCCGCTCAACCAGTCGCTCTACTACGGTTACAAGATCCACCTCGCGGGCCAGCTCCTGAACTACAAGGGCGATCGCGTGGCGATGGCCAACAGCGTTGAGACTCGCTACCCCTACCTCGACGAGGATTTCATCGCCTTCACCTCGCGGCTCGCCCCGCGCTGGAAGCTGCGCGGCCTGCGCGACAAGTACATCTTGCGGCATGCGGCGGCCCGCGTGCTGCCGCGCGAGGCGGCGTTCCGGCGCAAGGCCATGTTCCGCGCGCCGCTCGC
>CAXMLT010000330.1:0-7154 GCA_964194245.1 uncultured Hyphomicrobium sp. | reverse complement strand
CTGCTACTGCTACGCACGGTAGCAGATCGCGGTAGCAGTTTCCAATCGGCGATTAGTATGGTCCGCCTGGCGGGAGGCCAACTCGCGCGCGATACGAGCGAGCAAACAAGAGCTAGTCTTTCCTCTCCATTTGTGGAGACGAAGGCGTGCAGCATGACTCGGGCGAAAAGCGAGAAATGCGCCCTGCAATCGCGGGCCGAACGTTACCGTTCAGGGAAGGCGCTTCGCTCAAAGGTATCGCGCGAAAGTCACGCCGACTACGCCGTGACCGACAAGCGCGATCCAGTGACCATCCTTTCCGAGACGAACCAGACGCGCATCCCTGAACTTCTGCCGATCCGTTACCAGCGAATGGCGGTTTCCCCGTTCGCTTTCCTGCGGGGGGCCGCGGCGGTCATGGCAGCGGACTTGGCGCAAATGCCCCAGGTCGGCATTCCTGTTCAAGCCTGTGGCGATTGTCACCTGATGAACTTTGGGGCCTTCGAAACCCCTGAAGATGAAGTCCTGTTCGACATCAATGATTTCGACGAAACGCAACCGGGGGTGGACTTCGCGGTCGACATCAAGCGGTTGGTAGCAAGCGTCGCAGTGGCCGCAATCGATGCGGGAATGAGCGATAAGCAGGCAAGATCGATCGCCAAATCGACAACCCAGGCCTATCGAGAATTCATCGGGAACCTCGCCAAACTGACACCACTTGAAGTTTGGCACACCCGCATGGAGCTCGAACGTGAGGTCAAGCTGATTGACGATATCAAGCTACGCGGCAAGATCTTGGGAACGCTGAAAAAGGCCAAAAGGGATTTGGCGGCTGACGACAATTTCCCGCATCTGGCCAGCACCAAGGGCGACGGTCCTCGTATCGAAGATCGCCCCCCGACGATCTATCATTTAGACGATGCGGTGGATGCACGGCATACAATCCGTGCGCGCTCGGCATTTTCGGCCTATCGCGAAACACTGCCTCCTGACCGGCGTGTTCTTCTCGACCGCTATAGGCTCTGCGATCTCGCCTTCAAGGTCGTCGGCGTCGGAAGTGTCGGGACATTCTGCGCCGTTGGCCTCTTCGTGACGGCCGACGATGAGCCCATGTTCCTTCAGATCAAGGAGGCTCAAACCTCGGTCCTTGAAAGGATCGGCAAGCGGACGACGCGAATCGCCCATCAAGGTCAGCGGGTGGTCGAGGGTCAGCGGATCATGCAGGCGGCCAGCGATATCTTCCTGGGCTGGACCGAAGACCAGAAGGCGGGGCGTTTCTTTTACGTCCGCCACCTCAAGAACCGACGACTGGGGTCGATTGGCGAAGTCATAGAAGGCAACGCGCTCTGGGCTTATGCGACGTTATGTGGCCGCACATTGGCGCGCGCCCACGCGCGATCGGGCGATCCTGCCGTTCTTGCCGGCTACATGGGGAGATCTGAAGCCTTGGACGATGCTTTGGCGAGCTTCGCAATGGCCTACGCGGAGCAAACCGAGCGCGATCATGCGCGCCTCATGGCCTGGTTGGCCGGCAAAAACCAAAAAAAGCCGAAGGCGGGAAAGAAGCACTAAACGCGCCGTCTCGAAACAGCCGATGCAGTTTGCAGTGCGGTACAAGGCGAGCTGCAAGCGCCGCCCGTTCTCACCATTTTAACTCGGGGTCGTCTGCGGCCATCACTTACCGCCGACAGCATCCGCAATACACTTCTTCATGTGGCTATCGAGGGCCGCCCCCGCGAGTTTCTGCGACTTGCCATCCGCGTCGCAAGCTGCTGCCGCATCCTGCTCGCACTTCTTCATGAAGCTATTGAGAGCGGCGCCAGCGAGCTTCTTCTCTCCCGCTTGGCCCTTGCACGTCAGCGAGGCCTTATTGCCAACGGCGTCGGCGATGCACTTCTTCATGTGACTGTCGAGGGCGGCGCCCGCGAGCTTCTGCGACTTGCCATCGGCAGTGCAAGCTGCGGCCGCATCCTGCTCGCATTTGGTCATGAAGCTCGTCAGCGCGGCACCAGCGAGCTTCTTTTCGGCGGCTTTAGTTGTGCACGAGGCGTTGGCCAGCGCGCTCGCACTGAACACACAAAGAGAAACAGCGATCGCAAAGCATCTCATCATGGCCTCCCTTGCTGGGTGTACATTCGCCATCTGGATATCACGGGGGGCATTCCGCCCGCATTTAGCCCTCGAAATAGTCCCCGGATGCTTCAAAACTGGCTGGTGTGACCGATCATGTAATTGCGAGTCGTTCGCAACAAATACACAAACGCCTTTCAGAGAGATCTCAACAACTCTCGCGGTCGGTCGCCTTCTTCCAAACCGGCGGGGCTACTAGGCTGGGAATGCAGCGGGCTGGTCCAGACGCTGCCCTTCCTCGGCCCGGTCTGCGCGCCGAAGCACGACCGGGCCGACCCAGCTCGAGCTAGGCTGCCTCGTCGGGCGATTTGACTAGCCGGACCATCGCCAAGGCTATGTCGATTTGCTCGTAGAGTGGACGGCCCTGCACAATCTCGTTTTGACGGTGGTCTGGAACTCGCGCCAATGCCGTGGCGCAGATCGCTCTTACGTCATCGGGGGTCAACGATGAGGGGTCAAAGAGCCCCTGAGAGGCCAGGTAAGCAATCCTCGGGGCGGCAGCCTCATTGAATGCCATGCGTACCTCCGAACTGACAGTGTTGTATCGGAACTTCTGACCCCGTATCCGATTCGGAGGTGACACAAGATGGCAGCGCCCCACGTCCTCACAGGCTTGTCGAAGAGACGCGCCGAGCTTACTCGGGAAATCGACTGCATCCGTCTGCCCACAGGATTCGTCGGCCACGGCAGCTCGCGGCGCGGCGACTCGCCTAAACTTTCAGTTGTGGCCAATCCTGCCGGTGCGGCCGCAACCCCGGATCGGACGCGAAACTAGCCGCGTCCGGTCCATTTTCATTTTTGGGGCGTTCCAGCTCGCTGGCGCCGAAACGTCCGTCGCCCGCTCCCACGCTGCCGCGGACCTGGCGCCCGCCGTTTAAGTCCGGGCTGCTCGAGTTTCGGATCTGGACGATGGCGAGATAACCATTGCCTTCAGCTAAGCGGCAGGAGTCGCTTAGCTCTCAGAGCTGAGCCTTCTTTTTGCTGCCGCAAACGCCCAATCAAGCCATGGTAACAATGCCCGTACATCGTCGGTCTCAACCGTCGATCCAGTCCAGATCCGCAGCCCCGGCGGCGCATCCCGATACGACCCGATATCATACGCGACCTTTTCATCTTCGAGGCTTTTGACAATGTCCTTGGCGAAGGCCGCCTGCGCCTTATCCGCAAGCGCCGTCACGTCCGAATCAACGATTTTGAGACAGACGGACGTGTTCGACCACGTCGCGCGGTCGACCGCGAGGTTGGCAATCCAAGGCGTTCTCTCAATCCACTCGTAGACGACGCATGCATTGGAATCGGCACGCGCGGTAAGGCCACGCAATCCGCCGACGCACTTGGCCCAACGCAGGCAATCGAGATAATCCTCGACGCAGAGCATCGATGGCGTATTGATCGTCTCGCCTTCAAAGATTGCCTGATTGAGCTCGCCGCCCTTTGTCAGGCGAAAGAGCTTCGGAAGCGGCCAGGGCGGCACATAGCTCTCGAGGCGCTCTACGGCTCGTGGGCTAAGGACCAGCATGCCGTGAGCGGCTTCGCCACCCAGGACTTTCTGCCATGAATACGTGAGGGCGTCCGTCTTTGCCCAGTCGATAGGCTGAGCGAAAATCGCGGAGGTGGCATCAACCAGCGTGAGGCCTTGGCGCTCGTAGGGAATCCAATCTGCGTTTGGCACGCGAACGCCTGAGGTTGTGCCGTTCCAGGCAAATAGCACGTCTCGTTCGAAATCAACCTGTGCGAGCTCCGGGAGCTTGCCGTAGTCTGCCCGCATCACACGCACATCGCTGAGCTTTAATTGCTTCACCACATCGGTCACCCAGCCTTGGCCGAAGCTCTCCCAAGCAAGCACGTCGACACCGCGTGCCCCCAATAGCGACCACATCGCCATCTCGAAGGCTCCCGTGTCCGACCCGGCGACGATCGCGATGCGATAGTCGGCCGGTAGGCTCAGCAAGCTTCTTGTCTGGTCAAGCGCAGATTTCAGTCGCGTCTTGCCTTCCTTCCCCCGGTGTGATCGCCCAACGAGTGCTTGCGCAAGGACTGCCGACGTCCAGCCTGGTCGCTTCGCGCACGGGCCGGAAGAAAATAGCGAGTTGCGCGGGCGCACCGCTGGCTTTTCCAAAGTTGTCGTCATTTGTGGTTCCCGATTGCATAACGGAATTCAGGAAAACGACGCGCGGCCGGAGTGCCTCCCGAGTCGCGAGGATAAAGCCGTCACGACAGGAAGAGCTCGCGCCGCAGATACCTACCCCCCGAGCGCCACCCTCTACGTACCGGCGCGTCCCAGATAAGATAGATTCTGATCGAATAGATGCTGGGCCGAGTGTTTCAAAGCAGCAAGGTAGCGAAGAGAATGGCAAACTCCAATCCGGATCACGTGGCGACAGTCAAGCGCATTCTCGTCGCCGATCCGATCCACGAGCAGGGGAAAGCCTTGCTGGTCTCGACCCCGGGCCTCGCTGTCGATGTAGCGACGGGGCTCGATGAGCCGGCGTTGTGCCAGCGCATTGGCGAGTATGACGCGCTCATCGTGCGCTCCAAGACGCGCGTCACAGCCTCCGTCATCGAGGCGGGAAAGAAGCTGAAGGTCATCGGGAGGGCTGGCATCGGCGTCGACAACATCGATGTTGCAGTTGCGACGGAACGGGGCATCGTCGTCTTCAATACGCCCGATGCGAACGCCACGACGACGGCAGAGCTCACGCTCGCCCACCTGTTGTCTCTGAGCCGCTACCTGCCGCAGGCCGACCGCTCCGTCCGCCGCGGCGACTGGAAGCCGGGAGACTTCGTCGGCACCGAGCTCGCCGAAAAGACGATTGGCATCGTCGGCTTTGGCACCATCGGGCGCATCGTGGCGCGCCGTTGTCTGGCGTTCCGCATGCGCGTGCTGGCCTTCGATCCCTACGTCGTCCCCGTCGTGATCCGCGAAACGGGTGCCGAGCCCGCCGAACTCGATACGCTGCTTTCTTCCTCGGACTACGTGACGCTGCACTGCCCGCTCAACGATGCCACGCGCGACCTGCTCGATGCCTCCCGCTTTAAGAAGATGAAAGCCGGCGCCAGGCTCATCAACTGCGCGCGGGGCGGACTCGTCGACGAGACAGCGCTCGTCGAGGCCCTCGCCAGCGGCCACCTGGCCGGTGCCGCACTCGACGTGTATGCGAAGGAGCCACCGGGCGCATCGCCTTTGCTGGACCTCGACAATGTTGTCGTGACCCCGCATCTCGGCGCCTCGACCGAGGAGGCCCAACAAGCGGTGAGCGTCAAGATCGCCGAACACGTCGCCGCCTTCCTCTTGACGGGTGCGGCTCAAGGCGCGGTAAACCTCCCTCGCATAGCGAGCGATCAGGTCATCCGCGCGCGACCCTATCAGCAGCTCGCGCTGGCCTTGGGGCGTCTCTTGTCGGCGCTCGTGCCTGGACCCATTGCCGAGCTCGAAGTGGCGCTCTTCGGCCGTATCGCCGATGTCGATCCGCGGCTCATCACGGCAGGAGCGCTGACCGGATTGCTGGAGAAGCGCCTGGCCATGCCTGTCAACGAGGTCAACGCGACAACGCTCGCGCAACGCCAGGGCATTGCCGTGCGGGAGGTCCGGTCGCAAGAAGCGCGCGATTACCTCTCCCTAGTGGAGCTTCGCGCCAAAACCGGGACGGCATCGACCAGCGTCGGGGGAACGCTGCTCGGCGAGAGCCACCCGCGCCTCATCTGCATCGACGATTACCACGTTGAAGCGGTGCCGGAGGGCTGCCTCATCTTCACGCGACACGATGACCGTCCCGGCGTGGTCGGAGCGTTGGGCAGTATCCTCGGGCGGGAAAACATCAACATCTCGCGGATGCAGGTCGGCATCGCCGAAGGTAGGCCCGACGCCATCGCGCTTGTCAGCGTTTCCGCGCCGTTGCCACCGGCGGCGCTCGAGGAGGTGCGGGCGATGCCCGCCATCCACCAAGCCATTCAGATAGAGCTGTGATCAACGAACGGCCGAAATTCGAAGCGATTTGTTTTGACTGCGACAGCACGCTGACGCGGATCGAGGGCATCGACGAGCTGGCGCGCCGCTGCGGCGTAGCGGCCGAGATTGCGCCGCTGACGGATGCGGCGATGGAAGGGAGACTGTCGCTGGAGGACGTCTATGCACGGCGCCTCGAGATCGTACGCCCCGGAAGGGATGCCCTCACATGGCTCGGCGAGCGTTACGTCGAGGAGATGGTCGACGGGGCGCAGGAGACAATTGCCGCGCTGCAGGGGATCGGCAAGCCCGTCTATCTCGTCAGCGGCGGCTTCGTTCAGTCCGTTTTGATGCTGGCGCGAGCCATTGGCATCCCTTCCTCCCGCGTGCGCGCCGTCGAGATCTATCTTGATGGGAGTGGGAGGTATGCCGGCTTCGATGCGACCTCGCCTCTGATCCGCAGTGATGGCAAAGCGGAGATTTGCCGGCGCCTGGACCAGCAGCATGGTGCCGTCGCGATCGTGGGCGATGGAGTGACGGATCTCGCCGCCCGCGCCAGCGGGGCCTATGTCGTGGGTTTCGGCGGCGTCGTGCGCCGGCGGGTAATGGCCGAAGGTGCGGACGACTTTGTCGCAGAAGCGCCGCTTACGCGCACACTCGATGCGCTTCTGTCCGCCTCAGAACTCGGCGAAGCTCATCGCGCGGTCGAAAGCGGCCAGCACGAACAAGACCTTAAGGGGGATTGAGCGGCTCTGGCTCCAGGGGAGAACCGTCGCCGGGAGCCGCACGCCGCTTACTCGGCGGCGACCGAATCCGCGATGGCGACGGTGCGCCGCGCCTGCACGAGGTGCAGGCGCTCCACCATCTTGCTCTGCACGACGATGACGCCCTTGTGCGCGTTCTCCGGCTCCTCGAAGGACGAGATGATCGCGCGCGACCAGGCGACCTCCTCCTCGGTCGGCGAGAACACCTCGTTGCAGGGCACGACCTGCGAGGGGTGGATCAGAGTCTTGCCATCCATGCCGAGCGTGCGGCCGTGCTCGCACTCCTGCCGGAAGCCCACCTCGTCGCGGAAATCGTTGTAGACGCCGTCGAGCAC
>CAXMLT010000329.1:0-3578 GCA_964194245.1 uncultured Hyphomicrobium sp. | reverse complement strand
AGCGCACGCTGCTCAAGATGATCGAGGCCGCCGTCGCCGATCCGAGCGTGCCGGAGTTCGATCATCAGCAGGGCATCGACGAGCTGAAGCAGTACCTGTGGGCCGGCACCGAGACGACGGCGCTCACGCTCGCCTGGGCGCTCTATGAGACTGCGCGCCGCCCCGAGGCGGCCGAGCGCATCCGCAAGGAGGGCGAGGAGGTCTACGGCGACCGCGAGCCGACCGCCGCCGACTATTCGGCGCTCGCCTACACGCGCGCGGTGGTCCAGGAGACCATGCGGCTCTATCCGCCGATCTGGGGCCTCATCCGCGTCGCGACCGAGAACGACGAGATCGGCGGCAAACCGATCCTCCCGGGCGACCGCATCGTGCTGTTCGCCTACGGCGCCCACCACAACCCGAAGTTCTGGGAGGAGCCGGAGGAGTTCCGCCCCGAGCGCTGGATGGGCGGCGGCGCCAAGAAGCAGGTGAAGTACAGCTACCTGCCCTTCGGCGCGGGCAAGCGCTCGTGCATTGGCGGCGCCATGAGCCAGGTTGAGAATGCGCTCGCGCTGTCGCTGCTGCTGCGCCGCTTCCGGCCCGAATACGTGGGCGACGATCCGGCCGGCATCAACGCGACCGTGACGCTTACGCCGAAGGGCGGGCTCAAGTTCAAGATCCGCGAGCTGAGCTGAAGATTCAAGACAACGGGACGAATAACCGGACCGGGCTTGCGTCGCCATCGAGGCGTCAGGCCGTGACCCGACGCGCCCGAAGCTCAGGCACGCACTCGCGCCCTGTCGCCCTTCGGCACGATGTAGCGCAGCTTCACGACCCCGTCGGGGAAAGCCTCGATGCCATCGAACAGCAGCGACTGGCGGCGGCGAAGGTCGTTGAGCAGGGTGAGCCCGCTGCCGAGCAGCACGGGCACGAGGAACAACTCAACGAGGTCGACGAGCCCTTCCTCCAGCGCCGACTGCAGCGTGGCGGCGCCGCCCACGATCCAGATGTCCTTCTGCGTCGTCTCCCGCGCTCGCTGCAAGGCGCTCAGCATGCCGCTCCCCGCGGTGACGACGCCGCGCGGAAGTCCCGTCAGCGACTCCGACGAGAGGACGATGACGTTGCGGCTTTCGTAGGGCCAATCCTCGCCGGTCGCATTGATCATCTCAAAGGTGCGGCGTCCCATCACGAGCACGCCAACCTCGGCTAGGAACTTGTCGTAGCCGTAGAGGCGCGCATCGTACGGCGCCATCCAGTCCACGCTGCCTTCCCCGTCGGCGATGAAGCCGTCGAGGCTGGTGGCAACGTAGAGCCTGATGCGAGCCATGAACCGATCCGCGAGACGGGCGAGGCTGCCCTCGCCACCCTCATCCTACAATTTCGCTGGGGCGAAAAACCAAGCTAATCTCGCGGGCGGCCGACGCGGGGCTGTCGGAGCCGTGCACCGAGTTCTTGGAGCGGGACAGCGCGAACCTCTTGCGCAGCGTGCCGCGCTTGGCCTCCGCCGGATCGGTCGCCCCCATGACTTTCCGGTAGGTCTCGACCGCCTTGCCACCTGCCAGCACCTGTACGACGATCGGACCCGAGGTCATGAACTCGCATAGTGAATCGTAGAACGGCTTACCCTTGTGTTCCTTGTAGAACTTCTGCGCCTGCGGCAGCGTCCAGCGCACGCGCTTCTGGGCGACGATGCGCAACCCGGCATTCTCGATGATGGTATTGATTGCCCCCGTCAGGTTTCGTGCCGTGGCATCCGGTTTAATAATAGAAAGCGTTTGCTCGATGGCCATCCCTCAGCCTCTTTCATGCCTGCATTTTTGTATGGATTGCAGCGGGTTATAGCGGCGGGAGGCACCCCCAGCAAGGTGCGGGACCAAAAGCCGCCGTGGACTGGGGGCCGGTGCGGCCCGATCGCGATTGACGAAGCAGGTGACAAGGAACCACATTGCCGCCATGCGAGCAGGTCAGCGTGATTATGGCGCAGGCGCCTCAAGCTCCCGTCGGCTCCCGAACATCCCTATGAGACTTTCATGACCGGTCAGCAGCCTGACATCCAATGGTATATCGCCCGCGACGGAAAGCAGCACGGGCCGCTGTCGGATGTCGAGATGCGCGCCTTCGTGGCGCAAGGTCACTTGAAGCCGACCGATCTCATCTGGCGTCCGGGCTTCGCCGATTGGCGTCCCGCCCCGGCGGTCTTCTCCTTCCAGGCGCCTGAGCCGCCTGGCCCGGCCCCGCGACCTGGCGTCACGCGTCCGACTGGGCCAAGCGCGCGCACCGCTCCCTCCGCCAACGAGCGCAGCTTCGAGCCGGAGCGGATCCGGGTCGCGCGCGGCGATAGCGGAACGCAGCCCTCACGCGCCGCGCGTCTTGCCGGCATCGGTCTGATCCTGGCGCTGCTTGCGGGCGGCGGCTGGTTCTTCTTCCTGCACAAGGGCGCATCTGAAACCGGGCCGCTCGAAACCGTCGAGGCGCCCAAGAGCGAGCAGAGCCCATCGAGCTCGGCCGCGACGCAAACGGCAGCACAGACGCCGCCGCTTCCGCCGGTGTCGCAAGCCGAGGTCGAGCAGGGCGCGCAGGCCCTCGACGCCAGGTTCCAGCGGACGCCGATGTGGAGCGTCGTCAAGCGCGAGTTCCCCGACTGGTACAGCGAGCAGCTCAAAGAGGCGGCGACACTCAACGCACAAAAGCAGCCGCAGACCGCGGTCTACAAGCACCTCGCCGAAGCGCTCGTCGCGCTGCGCCGCCAGCACGCGCAGGAGGCGCTCGCCGCCAGCACCGACAAGCTCAAGGTCGTGGCCAGCGCCTTCCTCGACAATCTGAAGAGCCTGAGCGAGCGCAGCGTCGGCGCCTGCTACGGGTTCATCTCCCAGGGCGAGACGGCGCCGGTCGTGCTCGAGCTGATGCAGACGCCGGACCAGGCCGCCTCGGTGCAGGCGCAGGTCGCCGCTATCTTCGAAGCCATCGCCGATGGCCGCAAGACACCCACTCAGCATGAGAAGGCGGTCAAGACCGACTACGAGGTGCTGGTGCAAGAGCTGTCGAAGCTCGGCTGGAAGGAGAATGACTTGAAGGTCTTCTCCAACCCGCAGGCGCTGTCGCACGAGCCGCCGAACCGCGTCTGCCAGATGGTGCAGGACTGGTTCACGGCGCATCTCGCCGTCGCCGACAAGGCCACCCAGGAGCGGCTGCTGGTCGAGACGTTGAAGCCCGTGGTCTCCGGCTGATGCTCCCCGCGGCGATCAAGGTGCTGGTGACCGCCGCACTTGTGGTCGCGATCGCCGAGGTTGCGAAGCGCAGCACGTTCGCCGGCGCCGTCCTCGCCTCGATCCCCTTGACCTCCGTGCTGGCGCTCATCTGGCTCTATGCGGATACGGGCGACACAGAGAAGGTCGCGGCGCTGGCGGGCGGCATCTTCTGGCTCGTGCTGCCATCGCTCGCGCTGTTCATCGCCCTGCCGCTGATGCTGCGCTCGGGCTGGCCCTTCGGCCTGAGCCTCGCTGCGGCGATCGCGCTCACGGCGGCGTGCTATTTCGCCATGGTCGCGATCCTCGGCCGCCTCGGCCTCTCCATCTGACGATGTCGGCGGCGGCTCGCGG
>CAXMLT010000328.1:0-2322 GCA_964194245.1 uncultured Hyphomicrobium sp. | reverse complement strand
GCGATGGTCTCGGCGCGGATGAAGCCCGTCTCGAAGTCGGTATGGATGACGCCCGCGGCCTGCGGCGCCTTGGTGCCGCGCGTAATGGTCCAGGCGCGCGCCTCCTTGGGGCCGACGGTGAAATAGGTGACGAGATCGAGGAGCTGATAGCCGGCGCGGATGAGCCGGTTGAGGCCCGGCTCCTTGAGGCCCATCTCGGCCAGAAATTCGGAGCGGTCGGCGGCCGGCAGCCCCGCGAACTCGGCTTCGATCTTGGCGGAGATGACGACGGATACGGCGCCCTCGGCGCGGGCGCGCTCCTCGACCGCCTTCGAATAGGCGTTGCCGTTGGCGGCCGACGCTTCTTCGACGTTGCAGACGTAAACCACCGGCTTTGAGGTCAGGAGCTGCAGCCCGACGAAAATCGGCCGCTCCTCGGCCGTGACGGCGGCCGTGCGGGCCGGCTTGCCGTCGCGCAACGGCGCCAGCGCTTTCTCCATGACGGCTAACTGCGCCTTGCTCTCCTTGTCGCCGCTCTTGGCCTTTTTCTCAACCGAGGCGATGCGCTTTTCTAGGCTCTCCATGTCGGCGAGCATCAGCTCGGTCTCGATTGTCTCGGCGTCGGCCAGTGGATCGATGCGGTTCTCGACGTGCGTGATGTCGTCGTCCTCAAAGCAGCGCAGCACGTAGGCGACGGCGTCCACCTCGCGGATGTGCGACAGGAACTTGTTGCCGAGCCCTTCGCCCTTGGAGGCGCCGCGCACCAGCCCCGCGATGTCGACGAAGGTGAGCCGCGTCGGGATGATCTGGCCCGACTTGGCGATCGCGGCAAGCTTGTCGAGCCGCTCATCGGGTACGCCGACCTCGCCGACGTTGGGCTCGATGGTGCAGAACGGATAGTTGGCGGCCTCGGCCACCGCCGTCTGCGTCAGCGCGTTGAAGAGCGTCGACTTGCCGACGTTCGGCAAGCCCACGATGCCGCATTTGAAGCCCATGTCGCCGTCCGCGCTGGTTGGAGGGGATGGACGACGCAGGCGGGCGCCATCCGCGCCCGTGCCTTAAGCGGTTCGGCGCCAATTGTGAAGCCCGGC
Source organism: uncultured Hyphomicrobium sp. (assembly GCA_964194245.1). Taxonomy (GTDB): domain Bacteria; phylum Pseudomonadota; class Alphaproteobacteria; order Rhizobiales; family Hyphomicrobiaceae; genus Hyphomicrobium_A. The sequence goes on along the minus strand of CAXMLT010000328.1, from coordinate 1,252 downwards.
ATTGCCGCAGGGCTTAGCCTTACCGGAAGCGATTGAGGTCGAAGGCGGAATAGCTCTTCGGGCTCGGCAGCTTGTCCTGGCCGCTCATGGCGTCGCTCAGCGCCTCGCCGAGGTTGGTGTTCGCCTCGAGCGATTTGACCGCGACGACGATGAACGGGCGCTGCCAGCTCGTGCCGCCGGTCTCGCAGATCGCGCACGGCTCGCGGTACTGCCCGAGGTTCAGCGTCCAGATCGGAGCGGCGGCATCGACCGCCGGCGCGACCAGCGTCGCCGCCTGCTTTGCCCGGCGCTCGGCCCGCGCCATCTCCTCGCTCGCATTGCCTTCCTGCGAGGCGGTGCCCACGGTGATCACCTCCTTGGCATCCGACAACGCGGCGCGCACCTCCTCGTCGAGCACGGCGGCGGCGACGTCGGCCGCTGGGATCGCCTTGCCGTCCTTCTCTAGCTCCTCGGCGCTGCCGCGCACCCACAGGAAGCTCTTGTTGAGCACGACGACGTCGAAGGTGCCGCGGCGGCCGGCGTTGTCCTTGCCCTCGATGGCGAACACGACCGAGTTCTTTGTCTGGCGCACCTCGGCAGGTGGGGAAGCAGGGGCAGGCGCAATCGCCGCGGTCTCGATCGCCGGCGGTTTGGGGTCGATGTATTTCTCGCGGATGGCGATGGCGCCGAGCGTGCCCGCCGTGGTGGTCGCCGCGACGGCTGCAGCGATGGCAACGTTGGCCTTGATCGCGCCCAGCCCGCCGGCGTGATGGTACCAGCCCGAGCCTTTGCTATAGAGGCGCCATGCGCGCCAGCCCATCTTGAGCCGGCGCCAACGCTTGCGGTTCTTCTCGCGATCGCCCGTTTCGCTCATCCCCAGCCTCCCACGGCATTTTTCCAGCGGGAGGATACTTCCGCTCCTCCGTCTCCGGAAGGGCGTCGGCGCCACGCTGTGGACGAGGATCGCGGGTTAGGCCTTGAGGCGGTAGCCGGTGGTGAAGATCCACCAGATCACGGCCATGCAGGCGGCAAGGAACGCGAGCGTCATCCCCAGGCTGACCATGACGTTGACGTCGGAGATTTCATAAAAGCTCCAGCGGAAGCCGCTGATCAGGTACACGACGGGATTGAACAGCGTGACCGTCTGCCAGAACGGCGGCAGCATCTTCACCGAGTAGAATGTGCCGCCGAGGAACGTCAGCGGCGTGATGATGAGCAGCGGGATCACCTGCAGCTTCTCGAAGCCGTCGGCCCAGATGCCGATGATGAAGCC
>CAXMLT010000327.1:0-4586 GCA_964194245.1 uncultured Hyphomicrobium sp. | reverse complement strand
GCGAACATCAGCTCCTGCTTGCGCATGGTGCTGGCGTTCTCGACGCCGGTTTCCTCGGCAAAGCTCAAGAGCTCCGTAGGAGACTTGAGCTTGAGGTCTTCGAGTTTCATTTCCTTCATGAAAAGGCTCCGAACGGCCTCGGCAGGTGGGGCGGGAAGAAAGGGGGTGCCGGGCCTGGGTGGTGGGTGGGAGAATTCGCAGTCGTGGCCAACGCCACGGCGCGGTCAGCCTTGCCCTTTGAGAGAGGGCTACAGCGACCAACCCATAGGCCTGAGAGGCCCCGAGTCGATGCGGAATTCGATTTTGTATAGCAGAGGAAACGGCCTACGAAAAGCCGCCTTCGCAATTATTCGCGTCAAAAAGGCTTTACTATCACTAATATAACGATTCCGATCAGCAGAACCGTCGGTACCTCGTTGGCGATCCGGTAAAACTTCACCGAACGCGTGTTGCGGTCCTCGGCGAAAGCCTTCCGCCAGCGGCCGAGGTCGTGGTGGAACCAACTCAGCGCCAATACCAGGATGAATTTGACCTGCAACCAGCCGTCCACGTAGACGCCCTCCCACCAGGCCAGCGTTGGCCCCGTGATCCAGACGACGATCATCGCCGGGTTCATGATGGCGCGCAGGAGACGGCGCTCCATGACCTTGAAGGTGGCGGATAGCTCCGAGCCGGGCTCCGCGGCAGCGTGATAAACGTAGAGGCGCGGCAGATAGAACAGCCCGGCGAACCAGGCGATCACCGCGATCACATGCAGGGCCTTGAGCCAGAGCATCGGGGCTAGCCGGCCTCTCGACGCACGAGCGCGACGAGGCGCGCGACGTTCTCAGGCGGCGTTTGCGGGACGATGCCGTGGCCCAGGTTGAAGATGAACGGCAGCCCGCGCATCGTAGCGAGAATGTCCTTTACGCGCCGCTCCATCGCTTCGCCGCCGGCAACGAGCAGCAGGGGATCGAGGTTGCCCTGCACCGCGATTCCGCTTTTGCCGAGCGCGCGCATCGCGCTCAAAGGCTCGGTCGTGTCGCACCCGATGCCGTCGACGTGCGTCGTCTCGACGTAGCGCTTCGCGTTCTCACCCGCGCCGCGCGGAAAGCCGATGATCGGAACGCCCGGGTGCCGCGCCTTCAGCTCTGTCACGATTCGCTTGGTCGGCGCCACCACCCAGGCGTCGAACTCCGGCTCCGGCAAACTACCGGCCCAACTGTCGAAGATCTGCAGCGCGTCGGCGCCGGCGCGCACCTGACCATCGAGGTACGTGATCGAGGTCTCGACGACGATGTCGATGAGCTTGGAAAAACCTGTGCGATCGCGATAGGCCCACATCCGCGCGGCCGCCTGATCGGACGAGCCCTCGCCGGCGACCATGTAGGTCGCGACCGTCCACGGCGCACCGCAAAACCCAATCAGCGCCGTCTCGTGCGGTAGGCCTTCGCGCACGCGCGCCACGGTCTCGAACACCTTGGAAAACTTCTCGCCCATCATCACCGCGTCGAGCCGCGACAGCTCGCGCTCCGACGTGATGGGCTCGAGCGACGGGCCCTCGCCCTCGCGAAACGCAACATGCTGGCCGAGCGCATCGGGGACGACGAGGATGTCGGAAAACAGGATCGCCGCGTCGAAACCAAAACGGCGGATCGGCTGCAGTGTCACCTCGGCCGCGAGCTGGGGCGTGTAGCAGAGATCGAGGAAGCCGCCCGCTTTCTCCCGCACCGCACGATACTCGGCGAGGTAGCGGCCGGCCTGGCGCATGAGCCACATGGGCGGCGGCGAGAGGGCATCGCCACTGAGCACCTGCAGCAGCCGCTTGGAGCTGGGCTTCGTCTTGGCAACCGCGGCTTTGTGCATGTGCTCTCTTAACTTGAGAATAGACTCTCAGACTCTTTTTGTTTCTCTTATTAAGGCTTTGGGTTGCGAGGATATCCCGCTTGTCCTAGCCCATTCCCAAGGTTGCGCACAGGGGCGCCCGCAGCGTGCCGCATGTCGTGGGCGCTCACGCACCGACCTACTAGGAAAGTTAAAGGCACCCTTTTTCAAGAGCATGAGCGAGCTCGGGTCGCTGCAACTGGAAGCGCTCGCCTGTAGACAAAAGAAGGATGAGCATCCGACAAGGCACCAATCCTCAAGGACAGCCGTTTAATGGGTAGCGGAGTTCGCGCGGGCTCGTTTGTGGGCATTCGCGTGGACAAACGAGCAGCGCGCCGGGACGGCGGGGTGGCGTTGCATCGGCCCTCTTAATAGCTAGGCCACTTTTCAACACGCCGTCCCGCTGGAATCCTTCGCCGATGACGCACGCCCTGCCGAGCTTCTTTCACCTGCATCTCGTCTCCGACTCGACGGGCGAGACGTTGACCACGATCGCGAAGGCGGCGTCCGTGCAGTACGCGATGGTGCGCCCCATCGAGCATGTGCATCCGCTCGTGCGCACCGCGCGGCAGTTGAAGCGCGTGATGCAGGAGATCGAGCAGGCGCCCGGCATTGTGCTCTATACCGTCACCAACAAGGATCTTTCCGAGCAGCTCGAGCGCCGCTGCGCGGAATTGAAGCTACCATGCCTTGCCGTGCTGCAGCCGATCATGGGCATATTCGAGAGCTATCTCGGCGCCCCGCGCACGCCGACGGTTGCCGGCCAGCACGTGCTTGATGCCGACTACTTTCGGCGCATCGACGCGCTCAATTTCACCATGGCGCACGACGACGGCCATCTGCCCGACAACCTCGACGACGCCGACATCATCATCCTCGGCATCTCACGCACGTCGAAGACGCCGACGAGCATCTATCTCGCGCAGCGCGGCTATAAGACCGCGAACGTGCCGCTGGTGCCCGAGCTGCCGCTGGCCGAATCGCTGACGAGGCCACACACGGCCTTCATCGTCTGCCTGATCGCGAGCCCGGACCGCATTGCCGAGATCCGGCGCAACCGCGCCATGCTGCTGTCGGACCGCAACCTCGACGACTACGTCGACCGCGAGCGCATTTCGGCGGAGATCGCCTATTCACGCCGCATCTGCGCCAAGAACCGCTGGCCGGTGATCGACGTGACGCGGCGCTCGGTGGAAGAATCGGCCGCGACGATCCTGAAGCTCTTGCACGACAAGAGCGCGCGGCAAGGCGAGATCGAAGATGACGCCGAAGTCTAGTCTGAGCCAGATCATCCTCGCCTCGACGAGCCGGGCGCGCCGCGAGATGCTGGCGGCCGCCGGCGTGCCCTTCACGGTGGAGGCGGCCGACGTCGATGAGCCGGAGATCCGCAAGACGCTGCTCGCGGCCGAGTCTGCGGCAACCCCGCCGCAGATCGCGAATGCGCTCGCACGTGCCAAGGCCGAGGACGTGAGTCGCCGCCATAAGGGCTCGCTCGTCATCGGCGGCGATCAGGTGCTGGCGCTGGGGACGGAACTCTTGACCAAGGCCAAGGACGAAGCGGCCGCGCGCGGGACCTTGAAGAAGCTCAGGGGTAAGACGCACGAGCTGCACTCGGCCGTCGCGCTCGCCGTGGACGGCCGCGTTCTGTGGACGCACACCGACACCGCGCGGCTCAAGATGCGCGATTTCTCGGATGCATTTCTCGATGAGTACCTCACGCGTGCCGGCGATCGCATCGGCCAGTCGGTCGGCGCCTACGAGCTCGAGGGTCTCGGCGTACAGCTCTTCGACAAGATCGAGGGCGACTACTTCACGATTCTGGGCCTGCCGCTCCTGCCGCTGCTGGCGGAGCTGCGCGCGCAAGGGATGATCGCAGCATGAAGCGCGCCTGCGTCATCGGTTGGCCCATCGAGCACTCGCGCTCGCCGCTCATTCACGGCTACTGGCTGAAGGAATACGGCATCGACGGCGCCTACACGAAGGAGGCTGTGCCGCCCGAGGCCGTCACACAATTCCTGCGCTCGCTCGCGCAGAACGGTTTCGTCGGCTGCAACGTCACCGTGCCGCACAAGGAGGCGGCGTTCGTGGCGGCCGATGTAAAGGACGCCTCCGCGCTCGCGGTCTCGGCGGCGAATACCTTGTGGATCGAAGGTGGAAAACTGCATGCGGCCAACACCGACACCTATGGCTTCATGTCCTACCTCAACCAGCGTGCGCCCGGCTGGGACGCAAACGACCTGCCGGTGTCGATCCTCGGCGCGGGCGGCGCCGCACGCGCGATCATCCATGGCCTCCTCGAGGCCGATGCCCCCGAGGTGCGCGTGTTCAACCGCACGCGCGGCCGCGCCGAGGCGCTGGCTGAGCACTTCGGCCCGCGCGTCAAAGCCTTCGATTGGCGCGATCGCGGGCGCCGCTCGCGCAAGGCCGCGGTGCTGGTCAACACCACGACCATCGGCATGAACGGTGTCGGCAGCCTCGACATCGATTTCCACACCTTCGATCCGACCTGCGTCGTGTGCGACATCGTCTACGTGCCGCTGCAGACCGAGCTGATCGTGCGCGCTCTCGGCCGCGGCCTGCGCACCGTCGATGGGCTCGGCATGCTGCTGCACCAGGCGGTGCCGGGCTTCGAAAAATGGTTCGGCGTGCGCCCTGAGGTGACGCGCGAGCTGCGCGACCTCCTCGTCGCCGACATCGAGGCAACCACATGCTGATCCTCGGAC
>CAXMLT010000326.1:0-5233 GCA_964194245.1 uncultured Hyphomicrobium sp. | reverse complement strand
ACCGACTACGACACCTCCGACCGGCTCTACTTCGAGCCTCTCACGGCCGAGGATGTGCTGGAGATCATCGCAACCGAGCGGCAGAACGGCAGCTTGAAGGGCGTCATCGTCCAATTTGGCGGGCAAACACCGCTGAAGCTCGCCGAGCCGCTCGCCGCCGCGGGCGTTCCGATCCTCGGTACCTCGCCCGACGCGATCGACCTCGCCGAGGATCGCGACCGCTTCAAGGCTCTGATCGAGAAGCTGAAACTGCAGCAGCCCAAAAGCGGCATCGCCAAGACCCCGCAGCAGGCGCGTGCGGCGGCCGAATCGATCGGCTATCCCGTCGTCATCCGGCCCTCCTACGTGCTCGGCGGCCGCGCCATGGAGATCGTGCACGACGGCGCCGAGATCGACCGCTACGTGGCGCAGCTCTCAGCCACGCTCGACCGTCCGTCCGAACTCGTCGTCTCGGAGAAGCGCCCGCTGTTGATCGACCGGTACCTTTCCGACGCCGTCGAGGTTGACGTCGATTGCCTTGCCGACGGCACCGACACCTTCGTCGCCGGCATCATGGAACATATCGAGGAGGCCGGCATTCACTCGGGCGACAGCGCCTGCTCGCTGCCGCCCTACTCGCTCGGACCGGAAGCGCTCGCCGAGCTCGGCCGGCAGACGCGTGAATTGGCGCTCGCTCTGCAAGTGGTCGGGCTCATGAACGTGCAGTTTGCGATCAAGGACGGCGACATCTACGTCCTCGAGGTGAACCCGCGCGCGTCCCGCACGGTGCCGTTCGTGGCCAAGGTGATCGGGAAGCCCGTTGCGGCGATCGCCGCCGAGGTCATGGCCGGAAAACCCCTCGCCGATTTCAAGCTCGAGAACACAAAGCTCGGGCACGTGGCCGTCAAGGAGGCGGTGTTCCCGTTCGCGCGCTTCCCCGGCGTCGATCCGGTGCTCGGACCCGAGATGCGCTCGACCGGCGAGGTCATGGGCATCGACCGCGACTTCGAGTTGGCCTTCGGCAAGAGCCAGCTCGGCTCGGGCCAGAGCCTGCCGACCGAAGGCACCGTGTTCGTCTCGGTGAAGGACAGCGACAAGGAGCGGATGGTGGCGCCCGTGCGCCAGCTCGAGGCCATGGGCTTCAAGATCATTGCGACGCGCGGAACGAAGCGCCACCTCGAGGCGAACGGGATCAAATGCGAAGTCATCAACAAGGTGCTGGAGGGGCGGCCGCATATTGTCGACGCCATGAAGAACGGCGACGTGGCCCTGGTTTTCAACACCACGGAAGGGGCTAAGGCCTTGGCCGACAGCAAGGACATCCGCCGGACCGCCTTGCTTCACCACATCCCATATTATACAACTTTAGCCGGTGCGGTGGCGGTCACCCGGGCCATCAAGGCCCTCAAAGCGGGCACATTGAAAGTGGCGCCTTTACAGAGCTACGTGACACACCCATCCTGAGCCGCTGGATCGCCTGCCCCGCGCGGCGCGTTCTGCTCCACATGTTGTGAGACAAGTGTGTCTAGCTATGGTCCTGGCAGCTCCGCCAGGCCTATGGGAGATGTTAAGAAGATGACGATGGAACGGGTGCCGATGACCATTGAGGGGTTCCGCAAGCTCGAGACCGAGCTGCAGCGCCTCAAATCGGAAGAGCGTCCCCGTATCATTGCGCTGATCGCGGAAGCGCGTCAGCACGGGGACCTGTCGGAGAACGCCGAGTATCACGCCGCCAAGGAGGCGCAGGGCTTGAACGAGGCGAGGGTCGCCGAGCTCGAGGACCGCATCGGCCGCGCCGATATCGTCGACACCACCAAGCTGTCCGGCAACACGGTCAAGTTCGGCGCCACCGTCACCCTCGTCGACGAGGACACCGACGAGAAGGTCAAATACAAGATCGTGGGCGACTTCGAGGCAAGCGTGCGTGACGGCAAGATCTCGATCTCCTCGCCGATCGCGCGTGCGCTCATCGGCAAGGGCAAGAACGACACCGTCGAGGTGACGACGCCGAAGGGCGCCCGCTCCTACAAGCTCCTCAAGATCGAGTGGAAGTAGCGCGGGGGCGCTCACTCGCCCTTGACGCGGATCGGCACGCCGGGCTCGCGCTTGGCGCGCCGGATGGCGAGGAACGTCTTCACGCTCGCGACGTTGGGAGCGGCGGTCAAAGCGTTGAGCACGAAATCCTGGAACGCGGTGAGATCGGGCGCCACACATTTCAGTATGTAGTCGCTCTCGCCCGACAACATGTAGGCCTCCCGCACCAGCGGCCAGCCGAGCACTAGGTTCTCGAAGGCCCGCAGCTCGGCCTCTGCCTGATTGTGCAGCCCCACCATGGCAAAGGCCGTGAGGCTGAACCCAAGAGCCGGCTCGTCCAGGAGCACCGTGTAGCCGGCAATGAGGCCGGCCTCCTCCAGTGCACGCACGCGGCGCAGGCAGGGGGGCGCCGACAGGCCGACGCGTTCGGCGAGCGCGACGTTGGTCATGCGGCCGTCGGCCTGCAGCTCCTTCAGGATGCGCCAATCGAGCGCGTCGAGGCGTACGGACATTGGACGTCTCTCTGTGAGGCCGCGCGAGGTTGGAGCGGGCGCCGCCGTCCTGCGACCCAAAGGGACTCGACTTGGGCGCCGGCAGCGGAGAGAAACACCTCATGATGAGGGATGTCCAGACAGACGAGATCGGCCGCCGCCCGCTCGCCGGACTGAGGGGGTGGCTCATCACCACCGGCATGGCCGGCATGGACGTGCAGACGCGGGGCGTGGCGGAAGCGCTCGGCCTCGACTACGAGATGAAGCGCGTCGAGCCGAGGGGGATCTGGAGGTTCGGCGCGCCCTGGGCGCCGGTGGCGCCGTCGGAGCGCTTCGGGCAGCCGGGCTCGCAGTTTGCCCCGCCGTGGCCGGATATCGCCATCTCGCTCGGACGCGGCGGCGTCCCTTACATGCGGGCGCTGCGGCGACGGGCGGGACCTGCAACTTTCACCGTCGTCTTGCAGGATCCCAAGACCGGGCTCGGCACGGCCGACATGATCTGGGTGCCGGAGCATGACCGGCTGCGGGGCGCCAACGTAGTCACGACTCTCACCGCGCCGCACAGCTTCACGGCAAAGCGCCTGGCCGAGCTGCGGCGCACGATGCCGCCCGCCATCGCCGCACTCCCGCGCCCGCGCGTCTCCGTTATCCTGGGCGGCAAGAATGCGGTCTACAAGTTCCGCGACGAGGACGACGAGCGGCTCGCGCGATCGTTACGCTCGCTCGGGCAACTCGGCGTGAGCTTCCTCATCACGCCCTCCCGGCGCACGCACGACCGGCTGCGCCGGGTTGTCGAAGAGGCAACGCGTGCCTTCCCGCGCATCTTCTGGGACGGGGAGGGCCCCAACGCCTACGGCGACTTTCTTGCGCATGGCGATCTCTTCGTCGTGACGGCCGACAGCGTCAACATGGTGGGCGAGGCCTGCGCGACGGGAGAGCCCGTGCTCGTGTTCACGCCCGGCGGCGGCTCCGCCAAGTTCCGCCGTTTCCATGCGGCATTGCAAGCACGCGGAGCCACGCGGCCGCTGCCCGATAAGCTCGACGCCATCCCGCAATGGAGCTACGCGCCGCTGTTCTCTGATGACGAGATCGCGCGCGACATCGAGCGGCGCTGGTTGTTGAGCGGCCGGGGAAAGCCAGGGCAGGGGGCAGATGCCGGCCGCAGCTAGCTCAGCGATGGCGGAGAGCGCTCCGCGCACCACCGCGTCAGGCATTCCCAACGGGACCCTGTGCGCCGGCGGCACGCTCACGCTCCGTCCGCTCACGCTCGCGCGTGGGCTGTGGCTGCCGATCGAGATGGCGGTCATCTACTTGGGCGTGCTGTTCCTCGTCGAGCGGGCCGTGCACGGCTACAAGGTACCGGTCTTCATCGCGCTCTTACCGGTGCTCGCGATCATCCTCGTGCTGCTGCTCGTCGACCCGACCTTCTCCCTCAGGCGCGAGCTCTCACGCGGATTCTCGCTGCTGACGTTTGTGTCGATCCTCGCGGTGTTCGCGATCGGCGGCGGAGCCGTCGCCTACTGGGTCACGCAGCATCATCCCGACTGGTTCCTCGAATTCCCTCGCAACCGCCCCGACACCTACTGGACCATCATGCTGCTCTATCCGCTGATGTCGGTGCCGGCGCAAGAGCTTGTCTATCGCACGTTCTTCTTCCACCGCTATGGCGCGCTCTTTGCCCGCGCTTGGTGGCTGGCGATCCCGGTCAACGCCGCGCTGTTCGGCTTCGGGCACATCGTCATCGGCACCGAGCTTGCCGTAGTGGGGACAATGGCAACGGGGCTGCTGTTTGCGCTCCGCTACGCGGTAACGCGCTCGTTCTGGGCCGTGTACCTCGAGCACACGTTATGGGGCGCGCTCGTGTTCACCGTGGGCCTCGGCCGCTTCTTCTTCACCGGAGTCGGCATCGTCGGCTGGCGCTGAAGAAGAAGGTCGCGGGGCCGCTAATGCGGCCCGCGCGAGCCAACGTTCAGGGGTGATGCTTGCGGCAGACGGCCTGCAGCTGCGCCCAGGCGCCGGGTGCCATCGTATCCGTGCGCACGCCCTGCGCGGCGAGCGCGCGGATGCGGCCGCGGGTCAGCACGAACTCGACGCGATCGGAGTCGTGGCGGACGTCGCAGCAGTGCGCGTGCCTGACGCCCGGCACGTGATAATGCCGCGGTAGCCAGTCGCAGTCGGTGTATCCGCCCGTCGCGGTCCAGCAGACGTAGGTGCTGCCGGCGCCCCCGGCCTTGGCGGTGTTGTTGAGCGTCGCGGCTCCGGCCAACGCCAGGACGCCGAGAGCAACGAGAAGGGTACGCATGCGTGTCTCCCGCGCAGTGTGGGCAGGCGGACCACGGCGCCAACGATTTGTTGAATATCGGCCGCGGGCGCGCCCCTGAAATGCCCCAAGCGCCACGGCCGTCGAGGGGAGCCTAGCCCGCAAGAAAACGCGGGCAACGGCAAAGGCCGCGGCACCCGCCGATAGCCGCCAAGCCGGGGCGGATATGCAACATATGCCGTACACTTACCGTCGCCGGCTGCGATGGCGTCTCAACGCTCCGCATCCGAATGCAGCCGCAATCGCCGCGCTGGGCTGCATTGAGGCGCGCGGCGCAATCCGTTAGAAGGCGCGAGGCTCAATCCGCAATGCATGCTCTGAAGGAGGCCGCTTAGGTGGCGAACCCGCAGTACGTCTATCACATGCACAAGCTCTCCAAGGCCTATCCGGGGGGCAAGCAGGTCCTGAA
>CAXMLT010000325.1:0-5101 GCA_964194245.1 uncultured Hyphomicrobium sp. | reverse complement strand
CGCCCGATGACCGGACCCCACTCCTGCAGTGCGGTCGCCGCCAGCGTGCGCACCTGCGACTCCGCCGCCGAGACCGAGGCCTTGTCGCCGAGAACCGCCGCCTCCGTCGTCTGCATCTGCGCCAGCGAGCCGACGTCCTTGGCGTAGAGCGCCTGGGCTCGAGCGTAGGCCGGCTGCGAAGCGGCGAGCTTCGCCTGCGCCGTATTGAGCTGCGAGACGGCTGAGACGTAGGTGGTGTTGAGCGTCGTCAGATTGGCGAGGTCGAGCACGGTGCCGTAGGCGCGCACATGGTCCTCGTAGGGCGCCGCGCTCGGCGTCATCAATTCCAGCCCAATCGTCTTCTGCGTCGCCGCGTCGAACGTGACGATGGGCTCGCCGCGGGCGGGTAGCTTCACCCGCAACGGCGGCTTGATCGGGCCCTGGCGCTCGGCCTCGACCGCCGCTTCCTGCCGGCCTTCGACAAATCCCGATATGACAAACACGCCGAGGCCGGTGAGCAGGGCCAGGGCGATCCCTAAGCCGAGCAGACGGGACAGCCTACGCTTTGCGCTACCACTCACCTTGGAGACGCTTCCCTTGCCCGGCGGCCTTGATGCCGAGGCCGGTCCGGACTTTTTATCTTTGGCCGCTAGCACGGTCAGCGACCGGACTGAGCCGTATTTAAGAATGTTTAGCGGGCCTTAGGCAAGCCGATTAGCCCGGTTGGGGAACCCGAGGGGCTGGAGCCCACCCCGGGCGCCAAACCGCGACCGTCCTAGGGCGCGTCATCCTTCCGCCGTGGTCGTGGCCTCACGAGACGCCAGGGTGAGGTGCCGGCGGAAACCATCCCGAACCGGCCAACATAGACCGGTTGAATGACTTTGCCAGACGTGATGCATATTACCGACGTTCCGGGGGAAATCGTGCCGATACCCGCTTGTGCCGCGAGCTTTTGGGCCGCGCTCCGCGCTTTTGCGCGTTCGAGCGTCGCAATGCTTGTGGCCAGCATCCTCGCTCTCGCCGCCGTGTCGACGGCGGCGGCGGCGGACGAGGCAGAGGCTTCCGGCCGCCCGGTAACGGTCAAGGTCCTGCTGAGCTCGCGATCTGACGCCTGCTACGACCCCGGGGACACCCTCGCGATCAAGCGGCTCACGCGCCTCGAGCAGCAGCGTGTCAACGAAAGCGGCGGCATCGCCGGCCGCAAGCTGCAGGTAGAGTTCCTCGATGATCAGCGCGATAACGAGCGCGCGGTCGGGAACGTTCACTCGGCCCTCTCCGATCCCGACACCATTGCCGTGATCGGTCTCTCCAACGTGGAGCGCGCCAAGGCCGCATTCGCCTCGCTCGACCGCGAGATTGCGGCAACGCAGATTCCGTTCCTGTCGGACATCTCGATCAACAGCCTGTTCGCCAAGTACCCGAACGTCTATACGACACGGCCCTCGCAGGACGACGAGCGCCTCCCTGTCCTGATCCAGTTCGTGCGTCAGTCGGGAGCGGCGAAGACGGCGTTCGTCGGCCTCAAGGACAACCTGTTCTCGAGCTCGCTCGCCGATGGGCTGAAGCAGCCGGCGAGCGGCACCACGCTCATCGCCGATCACCGACTCGCCGTAAAGGACGACAAGCTCGATCCGGCCGAGGTCGCGGCGGCCGTCGCGAACCTGAAGCAGCAGAACCCGGACCTTATCTACTTGAGCCTCGGCGGCAACCGGCTCGGCGGCGTGCTAAAGGAGCTGATCGCGGCCAAGGTGACGCCGCCGCTCTTCATCGGCTCGCGCATCGACGCCATACCGGCCGAGATCGCACGCGCCTATCCGAGCGACATCTACCAGATCGCCTGGGAGGATCTGCCGGGCGTCTACAACGACCGCGTGCGCCGGATGATCTCGATGCAGAGCCCGATGAAGTGGGTGTTCGAAGGCGACCGCAACTCGTCTGCCCCCGGCTGGGCCTCGGGCGAGTGCAAGCCGCGGCCGGACGACTACGAGCCCGACCCGCTGTCGAGCGAAAACCTGCGGGCGATCCGGGTCGGCGGCCAGTACGCCGACATGATCGGCCTCCTCGTCGCCGCGGCGCGCAGCGCGACCCTGCCGGCCGACGTCGGCCAACTGCGCGCGCATATCCTCGCGCAACTGCAGACCACCTATGCGACCGGGCGCGGCAGCTTCAAGGGCCGCTTCGATGACTGGTCGTTCCGCCCGCAGACACGCGCCGCCGCGCGCACGCCGTTCATCCTACGCCTCGTGCACAACCTGGGCGTTATTCAGCTTGCGCCGACGCAGTTCGTGCGGCTGCGCGACGAGAGTCTGCGCGCCGTCAACACGCTCTATCTCGACATCAATCTCATCCGCACCTTCAACATCGACGACAACGACAAATCGTTTTTCGCCGAATTTTATCTGTCGATCCACGACGACGGCAAAGGCGCCTCCATCGACCAGCTCGATTTCTCCAATGCCTACCTCGATCCCAAGACCAACGACCGCCAGCTCACGATTCGCGTGCTGAACGACGGCGGCAAGAGCACGGCCTACCCCGACGACATCAAGGTGTATCAGGTCTCCGGGCGCTTTGCCTTCGCACCTGACCTCGCCAACTATCCCTTCGACACCCAGCGCTTCCATATCGACTTGCGCCCGCGCCGCGCCGACCTTCCGTTCATCATCCAACCGCCACCGCAGACCCTGCGGAGCCAGACCGTCGACGCCGACGGCTGGCTGCCGACGGAGCAGTACGTCGGCTTCGACGAGGATTTCGTGCCGACGGTGGACGCCCGCAGCCACGATCAGAGCGTGGTGCCGTTCTACAAGACGACCTTCGTGTGGCAGATGACGCGACAGACGACCGACTACTACTTGCGCGTCGTGGTGCCACTTGGGTTCATTCTGATCGTCGCCTACATGTCGATCTTCATTCCGCGCGGGCACTTCGAGGCGATCGTCACCATTCAGGTCACGGCGCTACTGTCTGCCGTTGCGCTCTACCTGGCGCTGCCGAAGATCGACGCCGACACCGCCACCCTATCGGACCGCATCTTCCTCTTCATCTACATGGCCGTCAGCCTCATGATCGGCCTCTCGATCGTGCGTATCAGCCCCTTCATTGCCCACCGCCCGCGCGTGCAGAGCGCGCTCGGCATCGTCCATATCGTGCTGATCCCGATCATGGCGATGCTGATGGCGAGCTATGTGGCGCATGCGAACATGCCGGTCTGACGTGCAAGAGGCAGGTCGCGCGCTTTAGATATTCCCGGCGGAACTTCCGCGGTGGGATCGAACTGCTAGGAAGGCTCGAGCGCAGTGGCGCCCCGGTTCGCGTGGCGGCCCGCGTGGAGGAGCGCAATGCGATCGCTTGGCCGAACGATCATCCTTGCCGGCGCCGTTTGCGCCGCACTTTCCGTCGCGGCTTATGCAGCGTCGAAGCGGTATTGGCCCGGCCCCGTCCTGACTGCGGAAGGCAAGTCGCAGGCGCTGTGCGAATCGGTCCCCAATCGCATCTTCGTCGCCACTACCGTCGGCAGCGAGTGCATCGCCTACTGGACGACGAAGGGCAACGAGCAGCGCCGCCAGGCCGTATTCTTCATCGACAGCGACCTGCCCCCGGTCGCAGACCAGGCGGCCTTCCAAGAGCACATGCACAAGACCGAGGACGGCATCGAGAAGCTCATGCAGAAGTGGGCGGACAAGCTGCACGTGCGCTACGTCTATCTTGCGCGACCCGGCTTGCACGGCTCGTCGGGCAATCACAAGGACCGCATGAAGGCGCGCGAGACGATGATCCTCGGCGGCGCCGCCAAGCTCCTGGAGGACAGGCTCGGCGTCGACTCCATCGCGCTCGCGGGCCAGTCGCGCGGCTCGACCATCGCGGCCTCGCTGCTGACCTTGAAGCTGCACGGCGTGAATTGCGCGGTTCTCGGCTCCGGCGCCTTCGAGATCGTCAACCTCGAGTACGACGTGCGCGCGAAAGGCCATCAACCGGTGGACAAGGCCGCGCTGCGCAAGATCATGTGCGACCCATCCGCGCATATCGACGGCATCGAGCCGGACGCGACGCGGCGCATCTTCGTCATCGGCGACCGCGAAGACCCCAAGGCGGCGTTCCCGCAGCAGACGCACTTCGTCGAGAGCCTGAAGACTGCGGGAAACCACGCCGTCCAGATCGAGGTCGAGGCCTATCACCACCACGGCGCGGCGCGCTACGCGGTGCCGACGGCCGGCGCCTGCCTCAACGGCCTGCCAGACAACAAGATCGTCACCGCCGTCGCCAAGATGCAGCAAGAGCATAAGCAGCTCCGCGTCTCCGACAGCGTGGAGGACGACGCGGAGGGCGGCCCCACGGCGCAGGCGCCGGTCACGCTCGACCCCGAGGATCCCAACACGACCGAGTGAGTGGACACGCTTGATCGCGATGGCGCGTGCGTTACTCGATTGTCGAATGTGCACGCGCCCGCGACAAAAAAGCGCCGCGGATGTGTCGCATGTTCCCGCCGAGCCATGCCGACGACGGGGGTCGTTTCGGGCACCCAGCGCAGCCCCGGCGATAGGCTCTCGAGGAGGAAATCATGGTGATGTTGGGAGAGGCGTTATCGGTTGAGCGTGAAAAGCGGCAGCGCGAGGCGGCGGATGCCGCGACGCGGGTCGAAGTCGGGCGGGCGGTGCTGCGGGCCTTGGCGCAGCGGTTGACCGCCGAGCCGTTGCCGACCTGGTTCTTCATGCTGAGCGGCGACGAGATCGTCGTTGCACATACGCGCAACGGCGCCAGCTCACGCCATCGCGTCGGATCGTGGACCGTCGACCGGCAGATGCGGCTCGTCTTCGGCGACCAGACGACGGAATGGATCACGGCCGAGAGCTGCTCGCGCGTCGTCGACGAGGCGGTACGCATCACGGCGCAGGTGATCGTGGAGGCGGAGGCGCGGGCTGGCGGCCTGATCGACCTGCCCTCCGAGCACTCGGCTGCGCGGTAGCCCCCTATGGGCTCAAGGTTTTTTATTTGGCTGAACTGCGCATCTGAAGCGCGGTTGCGAAGGTATCGGATGGCCCAGCGATGGGCGCCGATAGGGCCGGCAGGGCGAGCGCTGCGGATGAAATGGCGCCCGCCGCTACGATGCCGCCAGCGGTGA
>CAXMLT010000324.1:0-2793 GCA_964194245.1 uncultured Hyphomicrobium sp. | reverse complement strand
CCCTCTTCCAATTGGGGATGGACTTGACTCGTTCAAGCACCGCCCAAGAGGAAGATCATCGTCGTGTTGCTGCGCATGTAGCGCACGAAGACTGTGCCCAAGTGGGGCACGAAGACAGGAAGGACTTCTTCATCGAGCGCGATGGCGTTCGGTTCGCCGGCACCCACCTCATCGTGGATCTGTTCGGCGCCCGACGGCTCGATGATCTGGAGCACATCAAGCGCACGCTCAAGCGATGCGTGGAGGTGGCGGGCGCAACGCTCCTGCACATCCACCTGCATCACTTCACGCCCAATGGCGGCGTGTCGGGTGTCGCCGTGCTCTCAGAGAGTCACATCTCCATCCATAGCTGGCCGGAAGCCGATTACGCTGCGCTCGACGTCTTCATGTGCGGAGACGCTCAGCCGCAGAAGTGCATCGACATCCTGCGTGAGGCGTTCGGCGCCCGTGACGTGGTCGTGAAAACGCACCACCGCGGCTCCGAGCTCGACGAGCTCAAGTGGCAGGCGGCCCGCCAGCGGCAGGCTCCCGTGCGCTTGAAGAGCGTTAAGAAGACGAGGCGGGCGGCTTAACCAGGCCGTCCTCTTTCCCGGCCCCGGGGCTCCTGGGGCTGGTCATGTTTCCGCCTTGTGCATGGGCGACGCAGTGGAGAATACTGCTGCGTCGCCCATGGATTCGCGCGTTCCCCGGCATGCGCGCTAACGAGCGAGCAACCTAATGCGCGCCGTCCTCACAGCCCTCTTCTCTGCCCTGCTGCTCGTGCGGGCGATCCCAGCGTCGGCGCAGGACGCCGGGCTCGGCGGCAGCTTCATCAACCCGTTTCCCGAGAACGACACCTACCAGGTGCAGGTCGTCGGCGACTGGCTTGCCGACGGGCTCATGGGCGGGCTGGGTGAAGCTTTTGCCACCGGCCCCGGCGTGGTGGTCTCGAAGAAGCGCTACGACCTGCCGGCGCTGATGCTCAACCGTACCGACAGCGACCTCACCGCGCTCGAGCAGGCGTTCGCCAACGACCCGAGCCACATCGCCATCGTCATGCTCGGCGCCCAGGACCGCTATAACGTGGGCCCGCGCCTCGCCTCCGGCCAGCAGGGCAACTGGCGCAGCGACTACGCCGCCCGCGTCGACCGCGTGATGAAAACCCTGCGCAAGGGCGGACGCGCCGTCTATTGGGTCGGGCTCCCCAACATGCGCCGCTGGCAGGACAACGAGCGCGCGCAGCTCATGAACGACGTGTTTCGCGAGCGCGCTTACCTCAATGGTGTCCGCTACATCGACGCCTACGCGAGCTTCGTCGACGAGGGCGGCGGCTACAGCGACTACGGCCCCGACGTCACAGGCAAGGTCGCCCGCCTGCGCGACACCGACGGGGTCCACTTTACCGACATCGGCTACCGCAAGCTCGCGCACTTCGTGGAGCGCGAGCTGAGGCGCGATATGGCTCAAGCGAAGGACGAGCGCGCGGTTCCGCTCGCAGGCGACGACGCCGAGCAGGCCCGCGTCAATCCCGACCGGGCGCGCCTCAAGGCCGACGCAGCGCCCGGCACTCCTCCCGGCGCTCCCGGCGCGCCCGCCCCCGGCCAGAAGGCGAAGCCCAAGGAGGCCGCCGCGCCGCCGCCCGACGAGGCCGGCAAGGAGCAGAAGGCGGACACGGGCAAGGTCGATATCAAGGTGGCCGCTCCCGGTGGCACCGAGCAGATCGTCTCCGTCGACATCGTGCGCCCGGCGATCCCCGCCTCCGTCGTCGCGCTCGTCACCCGCAAGCAGAGCGCGGACAAGCCCGCACAGATGGGCGACATCCTCGTCGATCAGATTCCGGGCGGGTTGACCGTCATGAGCTCCATCGTGCCGCCGCGCGGCGCCGGCGGTCGCCGCGGCCTGTCGCCGACGCAGACACCCTACTTCCGCGTGTTCGAACGCGGCGACCGGTTGCCGTCCAAGCCCGGGCGCGCGGATGATTTCACCTGGCCGCGCCCGCAGGCGACCGCCGAGGTGGTCACGCCCGAGCCGCCGCCCGTCGCACCGGCCACCACTGGGGCCACCCAGAAGCGCCGTTAGCCGCTCGCAGAGGTGCCGACTCGCCGGGCAGTCGCTATTCGAGCGGAAGTCTTCTCGGCAGATCGCGATTGACAAAGACCACCACATTCGGCGAGATTTTGGCGCGGCCATCGCTGCTCGACATGCGCGCATACTAGGTGCGGGCAGCACCAATCTCCCCCCGGTTGCGAGGATGGCCGTTCTCTCCTCCCCGCCTACCTGCCTGAGGACCGCTGCCAATCTAGCTGGCGGCTCGGCGGTTACCGCGGAAGCGAGGTCTTGCCCATCAGGAACTTGTCGATGGCGTGCGCTGCCTGCCGGCCCTCGCGGATCGCCCACACGACGAGCGACTGCCCGCGGCGGATATCGCCCGCGGCGAAGACCTTGTCCTGGTCCGGCACCTTGTAGTCGCGCTCATCCGCGTTGAGGCCCTTGAAGCGGCCGCGCGCGACGACCTCGAGCCCGAGGTCGCGGACGAGGCCCTCCTCGACCGGCCCGGAGAAGCCCATGGCGAACAGGATGAGCTCGGCCGGGAGCTCAACGTCACTGCCCGGCACCGGCTGCAGCTTGTTGTCGACATGGACGAGATGGAGCTTCTGCACGCGGCCGTTGCTGCCAGAGAAGCCCGTGGTCGAGACGGAATATTCGACCTTGGCGCCTTCGGCCTGGCTCGATGAGACGCGCAGCTTCAACGGCCAGTGCGGCCACGACAGCGCTTTGTTCTCGCGCTCAGGCGGCATCGGCATGATCTCGAGC
>CAXMLT010000323.1:0-1539 GCA_964194245.1 uncultured Hyphomicrobium sp. | reverse complement strand
ACCGGCAACATCGGCTGCATCGCGCAGCTCTCAGGCTCGCTCGACGTGCCCGTCGTGCACACGGTGGAGCTCTTGGATTGGGCCTATGGCGGCCCGGTGCCGCGCGGGCTCGAGGCGCTCGCACGCTTCATGTCCAACGTGCCGGAGCCCAAGCGCCGGGTGGAAGACTTCATCGAAGCTTGAGCACGCTGCTCCACGTTCAGGACCGTTAAGAATTCAAGCGGGCGCCCCCAAAGGCGCCCGCGTTCGCTTGCCAGCGAGCGTTTGCGCGCCTAGACAGCCGCTCGGGGTGACGCACCATCAACGATTGTGGCGTAGAACACCCGATCCGGCGGCACGGGGACGCGTTAGACGACCGATGACGAAAGCTTCCATTCACCTGCACAAGGGCGACCTGCCCGCGGACCTCGACTTCGGCAAAAGCGTCGCCGTCGACACCGAGACGCTCGGGCTCAACGTCAACCGCGATCGGCTCTGCCTCATCCAGCTTTCCGCCGGCGACGGGAGCGCGCATCTCGTGCAGTTCGACGGCGTCTACGATGCGCCGCGGCTCAAGGCGCTGCTGACCGATCCCGACGTGCTCAAGATCTTCCACTACGCGCGCTTCGACATCGCCGTGCTGCAGAAGTATCTCCGCGTGGAGACGGCACCGCTCTACTGCACCAAGATCGCCTCCAAGCTCGTGCGCACCTACACCGACCGCCACGGCCTCAAGGATCTCGCGGGCGAGCTGCTCGGTGTCGAGATCTCCAAGCAGCAGCAGAGCTCCGACTGGGCGGCCAAGGAGCTGTCTCAGCAGCAGCTCGCCTATGCGGCCTGCGACGTGCTGCATTTGCATGCGCTGAAGGAGAAGCTCGACGCGATGCTCGAGCGCGACAACCGGCGCGAGTTTGCCGACGCCGCGTTCAAGTTCCTGCCCGTGCGCGCAAGGCTCGACATCGCCGGCTTCGGCGAGGACGACATCTTCTCCCATTAACCTCGACGCGGACGCCGCTTACGTGCTGTGGGTTGCAGCCGGCTCAGTCCCAATAACACCCCAATTGGCGGCGATTCTTGTGGGAGCCGGGCCCTAGCCCGTATCCTCCGACAGAGCGCATGGCAACGACCACCAATCTCGAGCCGGAACGCGGATGGGAGCTCCTCCCCGCCTTCGGCAGCTCCGGGACGAGCGATCGGACCAAGAACTTCGCGCGCGCGCGCCGTCATACGCGCGCCGTGAAGTTCCTGCGTTTCGTGCTGCCCGTGTGCGCGGCGGCCGTGGTTGTCGTCTATGTCGCAAATGTGCTGCAGACGATCGGCTGGGTGACGGCGCTGCCCAAGATCGAGATACCGCAGATCATCCCCGACAAGCTCACCATGGACAACCCCCACTACGAGGGGTTCAACCGCGACGGCGGCAAATACGTGGTGACGGCCAAGACCGCGGTGCAGGAGCTGGCTGACACCGACCACGTCAAGCTCAACGAGATCAACGGCGACCTCGTCGACGTCAAGAAGGTGAAGACCAACCTCAAGGCGGCGCACGGTCTTTACAATACC
>CAXMLT010000322.1:0-1915 GCA_964194245.1 uncultured Hyphomicrobium sp. | reverse complement strand
GATCTACACCCGCACCGGCGACGCAGGCACGACCGCGCTCGGCAGCGGCGAGCGCGTCCCCAAGCACGCGCTGCGCATTGCCGCCTACGGCACCGTCGACGAGACCAACGCTTCGATTGGCATGGCCCGCGTGCACCTCGGCAACGCGCTGCCCGGTCTCGACGGCAAGCTCATCCGCATCCAGAACGACCTGTTCGATCTCGGCGCCGACCTCTGCGTGCCCGACGGCGACGGCCGCAAGGGAAAGCAGAACCCGCTGCGCGTCAGCGAAGCGCAGGTGCAGCGGCTCGAGGACGAGATCGACGAGATGAACACCGAGCTGCAGCCTCTGCGCTCCTTCGTGCTGCCGGGCGGCTCGCCGGCTTCCGCCGCGCTGCATGTCGCGCGCACGGTGTGCCGCCGGGCCGAGCGCCTGATGGTCGAGCTTGCGGCGCAGCCGGGCGAGGTCGTCGCCGAGCCGGCGCTCAAGTACGTGAACCGCCTGTCGGATTTTCTGTTCGTCGCCGGCCGTTATGCCAACGACCGCGGCAAGAGCGATGTCTTGTGGGTGCCGGGGCAGAACCGGTAGCCGATCAGCAATCTAGAGCGCAGCAGGGCCCCAGTGTTCATCCCCCTCCGCGACGACAACGCGCTGAAATCGATCCGCTATCAATACGTCACGATCTCCCTCATCGCCGTCAACGTGCTCGTCTACATCTTCGAGGTCTCGGGGCTCGACGAGGGCGCGATCCGCAGCTTCGGGGTCACGCCGCGCGCGCTTATGGCCGGCAGTCTGTTCTCGACGCCGCTGCCGACCGCGGAGGATAGCGTCCACATCGTCGAGGGTGCGACGCTGTTCACCTACATGTTCTTCCACGCCGACATCTTCCACCTGCTCGGCAACATGCTTTTCCTGTGGGTATTCGGCGACAACGTCGAGGACGCCATGGGACACGCGAAGTTTCTCTTCTTCTACCTCGCGTGCGGCGTGTTCGCGGGCCTCTTCCACGCGTGGATGGTGCCGGACTCCGACCTGCCGCTGATCGGCGCCAGCGGTGCCGTCGCCGGCGTGATTGCGGCCTACCTCATGCTGCACCCCCGCGTCGGGGTGTGGATACTGGCCTTCAAGTTCATCCCGCTGCGCATCTCGGCCGGTCTCGTGCTCGGCCTGTGGATCGTGCTGCAGATCGTGATGGTCGCCGTATCGGCTGCCGGCCCCACCGCCTGGTGGGCCCATATCGGCGGGCTTCTCGCCGGGGCGGCGCTGATCCTGGTGCTGCGTCGCCCGGGCGTGCCGCTGTTTGACAAGGGCACGCGGCTCGCCTGAGCCATGCCGGGGCTTGGTGCGGCCGGCCTCACGTGCGCCCTTTTACCGGACAGGGTTAACCGGCGGCGCCAATTGACTTGCCCCGGCCGCACTCGTACGTTGCCTTCGCACTTGCGAATAGGCAATAAGCGCTGCGACCTGGGGCTTTTCGCGCGGAAATGGCGACGATTCATCGCGCTGCACAACCGCTCCAGTCCGGGTCAGCATAGCGCCGCGCGGTCGGGAGCAGGACGGCATGAAGGTGTTGGTGCCGGTCAAGCGGGTCGTCGATTTCAACGTCAAGATTCGGGTAAAGCCCGACGGATCGGGAATCGACCTCGCCAACGTCAAGATGTCGATGAACCCCTTCGACGAGATCGCCGTCGAGGAGGCAGTGCGTTTGAAGGAGAAGGGTACGGCGACCGAGATCGTCGTCGTCTCCGTCGGGCCGCCGAAGGCGCAGGAGACGATCCGCGCCGCGCAAGCGATCGGCGCCGACCGCGGCATCCTCGTCGAGACACCGGAGGGCGCGATTGTAGAGCCGCTCGCCGTCGCCAAGCTCCTGAAGGCCATCGTCGACGCGGAGAAGCCCGAGCTCGTCATCCTCGGCAAGCAGGCGATCGACGACGA
>CAXMLT010000321.1:0-7048 GCA_964194245.1 uncultured Hyphomicrobium sp. | reverse complement strand
GGGCGCACCGATGCGGGCGTGCACGCTCTCGGCCAGGTCGCGCATTTCGATCTGGCAAAGACTTGGGAGCCTTTCCGAGTGCGGGAGGCGGTCAACTTCTATCTGAAGCCGGCGCCGGTGGTTGTGCTCGACTGCGCGAGCGCAGACGGCTCCTTCGACGCGCGCTACAGCGCCACGGCGCGCCACTACCGCTACCGCATCCTGTCGCGGCGCGCGCCGCCCGCTCTCGACTACAGTCGTGTTTGGTGGGTGCCGGTCGCGCTTGACGCCGAGGCGATGGCGACGGCCGCGCCCGCGCTTCTCGGCCGGCACGATTTCACGACCTTTCGCGCCGCGCAGTGCCAGGCGAACTCGCCCTTGCGCACGCTCGACCGGCTCGATGTTTGCCGGAGCGGTGATGAGATCGTCGTCGAGGCTTCCGCGCGCTCGTTCCTGCATAACCAGGTGCGGTCCATGGTCGGCAGCCTGAAGCTCGTCGGCGAGGGAAAATGGCGAGCGTCAGATCTCAAGGCGGCGCTCGAAGCCCGCGACCGCGCGGCGTGCGGGCCGGTGGCGACGGCCTCGGGCCTCTATCTCGTCCGCGTCGATTACGGCGCCCCGGCAGCGGCCGCCGACGAGAGTGCCGAGGATGACGACTAGTTGACGATCGACATGAACTCCTGCCGCGTGATCGCGCTGTCGCGGAACACGCCCAGCATGCGGCTCGTGACGAGATCGGTTCCGGGCTTCATGATGCCGCGCGCGGTCATGCAGAAATGCTCGGCCTTGAGCACGACGCCAACGCCCTGCGGGCGCAGCACCGTGTTGATCGCGTTAGCGATCTGTGCGGTCATCTTCTCCTGGATCTGCAGGCGCTTGGCATAAGCCTCGACGATGCGCGCAAGCTTGGAGATGCCGACGACACGGCCGTTCGGGATGTAGGCGACCCACGCGCGCCCGATGATCGGGGCCATGTGATGTTCGCAGTGGCTCTCGAAACGAATGCCGCGCAACACGATCATCTCGTCGTAGCCTTCGGTCTCCTCGAAGGTCTTCGACAGGATCGCTTCGGGGTCTTCGGCGTAGCCTTTGAAGTATTCCTCGTAGGCGCGCGCCATGCGCTGCGGCGTCTCGATCAATCCATCGCGATCGGGATTGTCGCCGGTCCAACGGATGATGGTGCGGAAGGCCGCTTCGACCTCGGAGCGGCTGGGGCGAACGATTTGGTCCATGGGGGGTTCTTTACGCTTTGCTTTCAATGGCTAAGGCCTGCTTTTCTTTGGGGGCTGGCATGTCCCACGAGTTCGCGCCGCCCCGCCATCATATAGGCGCTGAGGTTAACTTGGGAAACCATAAGGCGCCGATGATCTGGCGGCCGGCAGCCCTGCAAACAATAGCCGAACCCTGATTTGTCCGGGCGAAACGCGCGTTGTGCGTGCACGCACCACTGTTGCAATTGTCGGTTTTCGCTCAGCGGAACTTTAGGGTTTTTTTGCGTAACTCCACGGGTCGGACGGTGGTGCCTTCGGAAGAGCTTGTCCCTCAGATGATCGAAGGTCGGATCGTGACAATTTGAAATTTGTGGAGGTGACAAAACATGGTGTCGAACAAGATCATCGCAGTTCTCGCGGCCACGAGCGCTCTCGCGCTTTTCGCCGCCACGTCGGCTAATGCCGAGTCGATCGTCAAGGAAGAGCAGGAGCAGCTCGGCAATTCCGCGGCTCCGGATGTTGATCCCGGCGCGTCGCAGGGTCCCGACAAGTCGATCGTCACGCAGGAGCGCATGCAGCTCGGCAACTCGCCCGGCCCGAACGTTCCCGAGCGTTCCATGAAGGGTGGCGACTCGATCCCGGACTTGGAGAAGAAGGACATCCCTCACTGAGCAGGCGGCCTCACAAGGGTCTCCCCGTTTGGGTTGTTTTGCGCAATCACGAGGCCGCGTGGATCTGGTAGCGATACCGGGCTGCGCGGCCTTCCCATTTCCTGCCTGCGTTCAATGGCGCTTGTTGACCGCCGCCCCGTGCGGCCGCCTACAATAATTGCCCTCTCCGCTGCACCCTGGTAAACGCGCTCGAGCCGACGGATCGGCGAGACGATCAGCGTTATTCCGCCGATGGCTGGAGGATCGTGCCCAACCGGCCGCAACCTTCCGGCTGGGACAAGACTTCCAACCCACATGCAACGCGAAACACCGGCTAGCCGTGGTGCCGAAGAGGTGAGCCCGCGGGAGCGTTTGGCGATCTTTTCGGCGCTCGTTCTCGTTCTGCTGCTTGCCTCCCTCGACCAGACGATCGTCTCCACCGCGCTGCCGACCATCGTCGGTGAGATCGGCGGCCTGACGCACCTCTCATGGATCGTGACCGCCTACCTTTTGGCGACCACCATCGTGGTGCCGCTCTACGGCAAGCTCGGCGATGTCTTCGGCCGGCGCATCGTGCTGCAAACCGCGATCGTGATCTTTCTCATCGGCTCGGCGTTGTGCGGGCTAGCCCAGAATTTGCCGGAGCTGATCGCGTTCCGCATCGTGCAGGGGCTCGGCGGCGGCGGGCTCATCGTTACCGCAATTGCCGTCGTGGGCGACATCGTACCGCCGCGCGAGCGTGGCCGCTACCAGGGCTTCTTCGGCGGCGTATTCGGCATCTCGACCGTGATCGGCCCGCTGGTCGGCGGCTTCATCGTCGATCACCTGTCGTGGCGCTGGATCTTCTACATCAACGTGCCGCTCGGCTTGTTGGCGCTGGCCGTCATCAATGCGACCTTCAAGCCGCGCAAGCGCCCGGCTGTCGTCGGCATCGACTACGCCGGCGCGGCGCTGCTTGCGGTCGCGCTCACCTGCGTGATCCTGCTTTCAAGCCTCGGCAGCACGCTTCTGGCCCAGGCTCCCGTCAGCATGTTCGCGATCTCGCTCTTGGGCGCGCTGGCGCTCGCAGGCTTCCTCTACGTCGAAACGATCGTGCCCGATCCCCTGCTGCCGCTTTCGCTCTTCCGCAACAGGGCCTTCGCGATCGCGAGCTCGATCGGCTTCATCGTCGGCATGGCGTTGTTCGGCTCGATCACGCTGCTCCCCGTCTATTTGCAGGTCGTCAAAGGGCTCGACCCCACGAAGGCCGGACTGCATCTCACGCCCATGATGCTCGGCGTCTTCGTCAGCTCCATTGTGAGCGGCCAGATCATCAGTCGCATCGGCCGCTACCGCATGTTCCCTATCTGCGGCACCGCGCTGATGACGATTGCGTTGTTTCTGCTGTCGCGCCTCGAAGTGGCGACGCCGGCGCTGACCGCGTCCGGCTACATGCTGCTGCTCGGGCTGGGGCTCGGCATGGTCATGCAGATCCTCGTCATGGCCGTACAGAACGCCGTCAGCTACGAGGTGCTTGGCGTTGCGACCTCGGGGACGACGCTGTTCCGCTCAATCGGTGGTGCGGTCGGGGCGGCGCTGTTCGGCGGCATCTTCGCGTTCGCCCTCGAAGCCAATATCGCTCAAGCGATGCCCAATGTTCCTTTCACGCTGAAAGACCCGGCAGCAATCGCGGCGCTCACCGAGCCGTTGCGCTCGACCTATCTCGCCCTGTTCGTAGACGCGCTGCATCCGGTGTTCAAGACGGCGGCGCTGCTTGCCTTCATCTCCTTCTTGCTTTCGCTTGCGATTGAGGAGGTGCCGCTGCGCACGAGCATTGCTCCCCAACCCATAGGCGACGCCTTCGAGGCGCCGCGCGATGCGACCTCGTTAGAGGAGCTTGAACGTATCGTCACGCGGATGACAGCGCGCGAGAACCGCTGGCAGGTCTATACGCGCACGGCGACGCGCATGGACATTCCGCTGGAGCCCGACCAGCTCTGGCTACTGGCCCGCATCGGCGAGATGAACGGCCCGACCACCAAGGCCGAGCTCGAGCAGCGCCTGCGCGTCGGGGAGGCGCAGTGCGAGCGGCTGCTCGCACAGCTCGTCGGGGCCGGGATGCTGGTCGAAGCCTCTGACGGAGACTTCGATCTGAGCGAGAAGGGCCGCAGCGACTATCACCGACTATTGCAACGGCGTGAGCAGGACCTGAAGGATATGCTCGCCGGCTGGGAACCCGACGAGCACCCCGACGTGCGGGCGATGATGCGTGAGCTTGCCAATTCGTTTGCCAGCACGCCGCCGACGCGGCCCTGAGGCCAGCCGGGGGCTACTGCCGCAGTCGCTTTCGCGCTAATCGGCTATAAGACTGCGACCAGGCTTCAGCGAACGGGACCCCATGGCAGCCCCCCCGCAATCGATCATCGATACGCGCTCCGCGCAGATGTTCTTCGCCCTCGAGCCCGCGGAGATTGAGCGCGTGCGCCGGTTTGGCACCTGCCGCACTTATGCTGCCGGAGAGGCGCTGGCGAACGTCGGGCAAATCGCACAAGGTGTTACGATCATCATTTCCGGCGAGGTCGACGTCTGGCAGCGCATGCGATCCGGCCCCAACCGGCTGATCGTCACGCATCACCCCGGCTCCTTTATGGGCGAGCTCGCGCAGCTTTCCGGCCGGCCGGCGCTGATCGACGCTTACGCCAAGGGCCCTGTGCATGCGCTCATCATTCCCACCGACCGGCTGCGCGCCTTGCTGATTGCCGAGGCTGACCTCGGCGAGCGCATCATGCGCGCCCTGATCCTGCGTCGTGTGGGGTTGATCGAGACCGGCAGCGGCGGTCCGGTGATCGTGGGGCGCGCCGGCAACGGCGATACGCTCCGGCTCGAAAACTTCCTCCGTCGCAACGGTCATCCGCATCAGAGCCTCGATCCGGAGACGGACGCGGAGGCGCAGGCGCTCGTCGAGAAATTCAACATCGATCCGAGCCAGCTCCCCATGGTCCTGTGCCCGAGCGGCGCGCTTCTGCACAATCCCAGCGAAAACACGCTCGCCCGCTGCCTTGGTCTCGTCGGCACCCTCGACCCTAACAAGGTCTATGACGTTGCCGTTGTGGGAGCGGGGCCCGCGGGTCTCGCAACCGCGGTCTATGCCGCCTCGGAGGGACTTTCCGTCGTCGTGCTCGACTGCCGCGCCTTCGGGGGACAGGCCGGCGCGTCGGCCCGCATCGAGAACTACCTCGGCTTTCCCACCGGCATCAGCGGCATCGCGCTGATGGCGCGCGCGTTCAATCAGGCGCAGAAGTTCGGGGCCGAAATGGCGATCCCCACCGAGGTGATGGGGCTGGAGGTGCGCGGCGACGGCCCGAGCACCACCAAGGGCCGATTCGTACTACGCCTCGCCAACGATGAGACCACGACGGCGCGTGCCGTCGTCGCCGCCAACGGCGCGCGCTACCGGCGGCTCGCCGTCCCCGGCCTCGAAGAGTTCGAGGCCTCGAGCGTGCACTACTGGGCTTCGCCGTTGGAGGGCAAGCTCTGCGGAGGCGAAGAGGTGGTGCTGGTCGGCGCCGGCAACTCCGCAGGTCAGGCGACCGTCTATCTCGCAAGTCAGGCCAAGAAGGTGTGGCTCTTGGTGCGCGGCCCCAGCATGAGCGCCACCATGTCGCGCTATCTCGTCGACCGCATCTCCGGCCTCGCCAACGTCGAGGTGCTGACGCAGACCGAGATCAGCAATCTTGAGGGCAAGGACGGTATGCTCGAGGCGATCCGCTGGAAGGATGCTTCCGGCAGGGAGACGACCCACTCGGTCCGGCACCTCTTCATGTTCATCGGGGTCGATCCCAACACCGACTGGCTTTCCGGCGCCGACGTGACGCTCGACCAGAAAGGCTTCGTCGTGACGGGCAAAGGCAACGCGGGGCCGCTGGAGACGAATGTGCACGGGCTGTTCGCCGTGGGCGACATCCGGTCCGGGTCGGTCAAGCGCGTTGCGGCCTCCGTCGGCGAAGGCGCACAGGTCGTGGCGGCGCTGCACGCCTTCCTCGCTGAAGCCGAGCGCGAGCTGAGCACCGCCGCAAAAGCCTGAAGTCGCGCCGGCTTCAGACCGAGATCAACTCGTGTACGCTGAACTGCTGCTGCGGATCGGTCCACACTCGGTTCGGCGCCCACGATGCCGCGCGAGCCAGCTCCTGGAACTGCGGGATCGAGTATTTGTATGAATTCTCTGTATGGATGCGCTCGCCCGCCTCAAAGTGGAAGGGGCGGCCCGAAATCCAGACGGCCTGCGCGATGGCGCTGACGAGATGCATCTCGATGCGGCCCTCGCGCGGCTCGTAGATTGCTTCATGGCGGAAGGTTTCAAGGTCGATTGTGCTACCGAGCTCGCGGTTGATGCGCACGAGCAGGTTGAGATTGAACTCGGCGGTGACGCCAGCCACGTCATTGTACGCCATGACGAGCTGGCGCGCGTCTTTCTTGAGGTCGATGCCGATGATGAGCCGGCTCTCGCGCGGCAGCGCCGCCTTGAAGGTGCGCAGCAGGCGCCCGGCATCCGGCGGCGTCAAGTTGCCGATGGTGGAGCCTGGGAAGAAGCCGGCGCGTGGGCGTGAGGCGAGGTCCGGAGCAATTTCCACCCGATAGGAGAAATCGCCGACGATCGGCCGAACGGCGATGCTTGGGAAGCGCGCTTCGAGACGCTGCTTGGCCGCGGAAAGCGCGCTTTCCGAAACATCAATGGGGACATAGGTGAGGCCGGAGGGCGCGTGGTCGAGCAGGATCTCAGTCTTGGTGCTCGAGCCGGCACCGAATTCGATCAGCACGCAGCCTTCATCGAATCCCTCGACCATCTCGCCCGCGTGCGTGCGCAGAATCCGCGCTTCCGTGCGCGTCGGATAGTACTCGGGGAGCCGCGTGATCTCCTCGAACAGCTTGCTGCCGCGCGCGTCGTAGAAGAAGCGGCAGGGGAGTGTCTTGTTTGGCTTTGACAGCCCTTCGAACACGGCGGCGGCAAATTCGCCCTCGACCTCGGGCAGAAGCTCGGGTAGGCGGGCAATCGTGCTTGCGGGGCGCATCAGTCGATCTCCGAGGCTAGGCGCAAGCCGAGGAACTGCCAGCGCTGGTGGGGGTAGAAGAAGTTCCGGTAGGTCGCGCGCGAATGCCCGTCGGGTGTCGCGCAGGAGGCCCCGCGCAGCACGTGCTGGCCCACCATGAACTTGCCGTTGTACTCGCCGA
>CAXMLT010000320.1:0-3991 GCA_964194245.1 uncultured Hyphomicrobium sp. | reverse complement strand
GTCTCGGCGAGCTTCATGCCGTTGTAGGAGACGTTGGGCTCGACCAGCGTCTTGTAGCGGTGCTTGGCGCCCAGCCAATCGTAGGTGCCGCAATCGACGATGGCACCGCCGATCGAATTGCCATGCCCCCCGATGAACTTCGTCAGCGAATGCACGACGATGTCGGCGCCGTGCTCCTTGGGGTTGCACAGGTAGGGCGTCGCCAGCGTGTTGTCGACGATGAAGGGCACGCCCGCCTTCTTGGCGATGGCCGCGATCGCCGGCAGGTCGACGACCACGCCGCCAGGGTTGGCGATCGACTCGCAGAAGATGGCGCGCGTCTTACCTGTGACCGCCTTCTCGAACGACTTGGGATCGGTCGCATCCGCCCACGCCACGTTCCAATTGAACTTCTTGAACGAGTGATTGAACTGGTTGACCGAGCCGCCGTAGAGCTGGCGCCCGGCGACGAACTCATCGCCCGGCTCCAAGAGCGTATGGAAGGCCAAAAACTGCGCGGCGTGGCCCGAGGCGACGGCGAGCGCGGCGGTGCCGCCTTCGAGCGCGGCTAAGCGGCTTTCGAGCACCGCCTGCGTCGGGTTGGTGATGCGGGTGTAGATGTTGCCGAAGGCCTCGAGCCCGAACAGGGAGGCGGCGTGGTCGGCGTCATTGAAGACGAAGGAGGTCGTCTGGTAGATCGGCGTCGCGCGCGCGCCCGTCGAGGGGTCGGGTGCGGCGCCTGCATGCACGGCGAGCGTCGCGAACTTGGGCGGCGGCGGCGTTTTGCCCGGCATTCATTCCTCCCACTTGCGAAAATCGGGGCCTAAAGACTGGCCCTAGGGAGGCGAAGGCGGCGATCAAGTCAACGGGAAATGCCGCACTGCGGCAGCCGGGGAACGGGATCTTCGGGAGCGCCGCCTGGCACGCCAGTTGCGCGCCAAAGACGATGCGGAAAAGCCAGGAGCATTGGGCCCCGGCATTTCCAATATCTTGGCCGATCAGACCCCGATTGCCAGATCGGGAGAGCGGCCTTAGCCGATCAGGCCTTGGCGAAGCGGCCGGCGGGACCGCAGGTCCACTTGCGCGGGCGCCAGTTCGGATGGGCTTCCATCCATTTCGCCATCTCGGCCTGGCCCAGCACCATGCACTGCTGCGGGGTGATGTTCGCCGCTGCGAAATTCAGGGGCACCTGCTGGCACTTATCCGGGTTGTCCACGAGGCAGAAGGAAACGAGGATCTCGATCATTGTGCACCCCAAGGTTGCCGAATGAACCCCTCGTGAGAGGGACGATCCACCTTGAGTGCGTCCTCGTCCTTTCTTGCTCTTATTGCCTGAAAGCGTAGTCGCGAATCGGAAGCTGCTCAAGTTTCAATCATGAGCAACTTGTGCCCAATTACCATTCAGCAACACTGTAGTAATAAATATGCCCCGACACCTTCGCAAAGCCCCGCCAATACTGCCATCTCGACTTGGGAGAAGCGTGGCACCTGCGCAAAAGCGCGCAGGGGTCCCCCCGTCGGCTGCTCAATTGCACGGCAGTTTTTGCTGCGGCGCACAATAGCCCCCAACTCGCTTTTCGGGCCGCTGACGCCTCACGTCGACGCGCCGACGACGATTGCGTGACGGCCGTTCCCGGACCAATGTCATTTCCGCGCCGTGCGGGCCATCCCGGCCGCCGGCTTCGGCACCTCTCAATGCTCCTGGACTTCGATCCCAGTCGCGCCCGGACGACGCTCTTTGCGGGCCTGTTGGACGCCGCCAAGGCGAACGGGCCGGACAAGGTCATCGTCGAGGACGCCGAAGGAACCATGCTCACCTACAAGCAGCTCGTGCTCGCGAGCTATGTGCTCGGCGGCAAGATCGCGCGCCAGACGCGGCCGGGCGACACCGTCGCGGTGCTGCTGCCGAACTCGGTCGGCCTCGTCATCACTCTGTTTGGCCTCAACGCCTACGGCCGCGTTGCCGCCATGCTGAATTTCACCGCCGGCAAGAAGAACCTCTCTTCCGCCCTACGCACGGGCCGCGTCCGCACGGTGCTCACCTCGCGGCGGTTCATCGACGCCGGCAAACTGCACGACCTCGTCGATGCGCTCGGCGCCATCGAGTGGGCGCCCGGCAAGAAGGTGCGCATCGTTGCGCTCGAGGACGTGCGCGGCAGCCTCAACATTTTCGACAAGGTCACCGGCGCAGTGCGCGCCGCGATCGCCGGCAAATTCAGCCGCGAATCGGCGAAGGCCGCGGACGATCCCGCCGTCGTCCTCTTCACCTCCGGCACCGAGGGCGCACCCAAGGGCGTCGTGCTGACCAACTTCAACCTGGTCGCCAACACCTTCCAGATGCTGGATCACATGCGGGCGATCCTCGGCCCCCAGCAGATCCTCTTGAACCCGCTGCCGATGTTCCATTCCTTCGGGCTGACGGCGGCCACCTTTGCGCCCCTGTTCGCGGGCGTGAAGGTCGTTCTCTATCCGAGCCCGCTGCACTACCGCCAGGTCGCGCGACTGGTCGAGCGCAGCAAGGCCACACTGCTGCTGGCGACCGACACGTTCCTGACCGGCTACATGCGTGCCGCCGAGCCGGGCCAGCTCGCAAGCCTGCGTGAGGTCATCGCCGGCGCCGAGCGCGTCAAGGCTCCGACACGCGAGCTGTGGGCCCCGAACGGCACGGACATCCTGGAGGGCTACGGCGTCACCGAATGCTCGCCTGTGCTCGCCTGCAACCAGCGCGGCGACAATCACATCGGCACCGTCGGCCGCCTCCTGCCGGGCATCGAGGCGCGCCTCGACCCGGTGCCGGGCCTCGCCGAAGGAAGACGCCTGTTCGTGCGTGGACCCAACATCATGGCCGGCTACCTCAACGCCGATCAACCGGGCGTCGTCATCCCGCCGAAGGACGGCTGGCACGACACCGGCGATATCGTCACCATGGATGCGGGCGGCTACGTCACCATCTGCGGGCGCGCCAAGCGCTTCGCCAAGCTCGGCGGGGAGATGGTCTCGCTCGCGGCCATCGAAAACCTGATCGCCGCGCTGTGGAACGACGTCCAGCATGTCGTGCTGAGCCTGCCCGATCCGCGCAAAGGCGAGCAGCTCCTGCTCGTCACCGAGAAGGTGGATGCGAGCAAGGACGAGCTCCTCGCGCATGCCCGCAAAGAGGGCTTCCCCGAGCTGTGGGTGCCGAAGGCGCTGCTCGTCGTGCCGGCAATCCCGGTGCTCGCCTCCGGCAAAATCGACCTGCAGGCGACGCACGAGCTGGCAGCCCAGCCGCGGCCGCCGGTTTGACATGCCGCCGGCCTAATTTCGACCGCTTCGGCTCCTAAACCGTGGCCCGGCAAACACGTCAGCTGCCGGAAAAATCTACCGTGAACGACAATCCTTGACCGCCGCTCCCCGCTCTTTCATGGATGGAGCCGCTCGCGCAATCGCGGCGGGCGGGGGAGCCTTCCAGTCCTGTAAAAAACCAAGACCGAGAGAGTACGAACGGCAATGAGCACGACCACGTCGACGGCGCGCGTGGAAGGGGACGTTGCGGCACTCAGAGCCCCGACGCTCGCCTGGGCCTTGCGGCGCGCGGCTTTGGCAGTTGTGATCCTGGTGGTTGCGATCGGCGGCTTTGCATGCCTGCTCTACGCCTCCATCGACCCCGACGAGGACAGCGCGCCCGTGGCCAAGCCCGTGCCGCACGCCGTTCCTTCAAATTCGACGGGGCATGCGCCCGAATATTCCACTACACCGCGACGGGTCTAATTCCCCGCAACCGTTGCACTACAGCCTCAAACAATGCGTTAGCCTCACTTTGTGCTCAATTGCCGCCGATGCACTCGTCGGCGGGCCTAGAGCATCGGCTTCATCACTGGTTAGGGCCTGCGCACTAGGGGTGCTTCATGCGCTTCGCCATGCTCGCCCGCAATCCTGGGCTCTACTCTCACGTACGCCTCTGTGAGGCGGCGCGCGCGCGCGGCCACTCGATCGACGTGGTCAATACGTTGCACGTGCACATGAACATCACGTC
>CAXMLT010000319.1:0-3780 GCA_964194245.1 uncultured Hyphomicrobium sp. | reverse complement strand
CTATAGAACCTTGCCATTTTCTGTAAGACGGACCGCGTGAGCGCAGTCGCGCTGGTCTGGACGAGTGGAGGACGAAGTGCAGTCGAGCGAAGCTGTCCACATCGACGACGTGCCTGTGGAAGAGGCTTGGGCACGCCTCGAGAAGGATCCTGGCTCCGTACTGATCGACGTACGCACGCGCGCCGAGTGGACCTTCGTTGGCCTTCCCGATCTAGGCAAGATCGGAAAGCGGGTTCTCACGGTCGAGTGGCAGACGTCTCCGGACAGCAAAATAGATGCGGGCTTTCCGGAGCGACTGACGGCGGTGCTCGATGCGGCGGGCGCCACTAAAGATTCAGAGTTGCTTTTTATCTGTCGGTCGGGTGCTCGAAGTCGCATGGCAGCGGAAGCCATGGCGGGCGTCGGCTATCGGCAGTGCAGGAATGTTGCGGATGGCTTCGAGGGGCCTCTCGATGCCAGCCGTCATCGAGGGCAGGTAGCCGGTTGGAAAGCTGCCGGCTTGTCTTGGGTGCAAGGTTAGAGCGCCCGTTTCGGAAGACTGAGACAGAGACCGGTTACGCAGCCGCGGCGGCGGAGGGCGACAATCGGAATTTGCTCAGAAGACTTTGAGGAGCAAGTCGACAAGTTTTGCGGGGGTTTCAATGCAAACGATCGAAAAAGCGGAGCGCACAGTCGTGGCCGGCGTGCGCACCGGTGCGGGACCACAAGGGCCAACGGACGACGGCACCAACGAGCCTCGCGGCGAGAAGACACGTGCCATGCTGCGGGCGAGACTGGGCGACGACATCTTCACGAGCTGGTTCCATACGCTCGAATTCGAGGCCTTCGATGCCAAGACCGTGAAGGTCTCGGTGCCGGTGAAGTTCCTCAAGACCTGGATCCAGTCGCACTACTCCGACGATCTCCTGTCCTGCTGCCGCGCCGAGTTCAAAGGCGCGGAGAAGGTCGAGGTAACCCTGCGGCAGCCTCATGCGCGTGCGGTCGCGCGTGCGGACGGTCAGCCCGCTAGTCCGGGGGCCGACACGAGCGTCAACGGCGTGCGCAACGCCGATGCTGCCAGAGGCACCGGGATTCTCGCGGCCGCGCAGGCGGCCGGGCGCACCAGCGTCGGTGGCTTCGAGGGCTCGCCGCTCGATCCGCGCTACACTTTCGAGAGCTTCGTCGTCGGCGCCTCGAACCGCATGGCGCATGCGGGCGCCGTGCAGGTCGCCGATACGGTAATGAGCGATGGGCGCGGCTATAACCCGCTCTACATCCACTCCTCCGTCGGCCTCGGCAAGACGCATCTCCTGCACGCCATCGCGTGGGAGGTGAAGCGGCGCACGCCCAACGCGCAGGTGCTCTATCTGACGGCGGAGCGCTTCCGTTATCAGTTCGTGGAAGCCCTGCGCAGCCAGGACCCGCTCGCGTTCAAGGAGAAGTTCCGCTTAATCAACATTCTCCTGATCGACGATCTCGAGTTCATGCACGGCGAGCGCACGGAGCAGGAGTTCGACCACATCATCAACTCGCTGCTCGACGGCGGGCGCCAGGTGGTCGTTGCGTCCGCGCGCGCACCCAACCACGTGGAGCGGCTCAACGAGCGCATGCGCTCGCGGCTGCAGCGGGGCCTCGTCACCGAGATCGGCGGTCTCGACCACGAGCTACGGCTGAAGGTGCTCGAGAAGCGGCTCGCGGAGAAGCGGGCGCTCGATCCCTCGTTCACGCTGGGGCGCGAGATCCTCGATCTGCTGGCGGAGCGGCTCGTCGAGAGCGGGCGCGAGCTCGAAGGTGCGGTGACGCGTCTTTATGCGACGTGGCAGTACATGCGCACCGCGATCACGCTCGACATCGCCGAGACCGTGATCCGCGATCTGGTGCAGGGGTTAGAGCCCCGTCGCATCAAGATCGAGGACATCCTGCGCATCATCTCGCGGCACTTCGGCGTATCGAAGGGCGACCTGCTCTCGCAGCGCCGCCACCGCTCCGTCGTCTGGCCTCGGCAGGTGGGGATGTATCTCGCCAAGCAGCTCACGGCCCGCTCCCTCCCGGAGATCGGGCGCCGGTTCGGCAATCGCGACCACACGACGGTGCTGCACGCGATTCGCAAGATCGAAGGCCAGCTTGCCGACAATCCCCGGCTCAAGGACGAGCTCGAGGAGCTGAAAAAACTGTTGAGCCACTAGCGGCTCGACCAAGGTTGGGCCTGCCGTACAGGGCGTGTACGGTGGGGTCAAAGCGGGGAGGGGCGGCGTCGTATGGCGCCGCTCCTTACGCCGCTTGTGGCGCCGTTCCTGACACTTGGCCCCAGGGTTTTGCTCCGCTTTTCAAGCCGTGCTTGAAAAAGGCTCCGGCATCGGGTCAAGTTGCCCGGGGCGCGCGAATCCCTTCAAACGACGCCAAATCCCGGACCCAGCCCGCGCTTCCGCCGTCCACCCAGGACCGGTGGCCTCACTCCGCCAGCAGCGAGGCAGGCTTGGCCCTCAAGAACGCGCCGAGGAAACAGCCATGCGGCTTGTGATTGAACGTGGTGAACTCTTGCGGGCGCTCGGCCATGTCACGAGCGTCGTCGAGCGGCGTACGACGATCCCGATCCTCTCCAACGTGCTTTTGCGCGCGCGCGATTCCAAGCTCGAGTTCAAGGCGACGGATCTGGAACGCGAGGTCATCGAAGGCGTGCCGGGCGACATCAGCGCGCCGGGCGCCGTAACCGTCCCGGCGCACATGCTGCACGATATCGTGCGCAAGCTGCCCGACGGCTCGCAGGTCGACATCCGCAAGGACGGCGAGAAGGAGCGCTTGACGCTCGCCGCCGGCCAGGCGCGCTTTGCGCTGCAGACGTTGCCCGCCGAAGACTTCCCCGACATCGGCTCGGGCGAGATGGGCCAGGAGTTCGAGCTCTCGGCTCAGGACTTGAAGCGGCTGATCGACAAGACGCGCTTTGCCATCTCGACCGAGGAGACGCGCTACTACCTCAACGGCATCTACCTGCACACGGCGCAGACGAACAAGAAGGCGACGCTGCGCGCGGTGGCGACGGATGGCCACCGGCTGGCGCAGGTCGAGCTGCCGTTGCCGAAAGGCGCGCAAGGCATGCCCGGCATCATAGTCCCGCGGAAGACCGTGCACGAGCTACACCGGCTGATTGAGGACAGCTCGGCGGCCGTCAAGGTGGGGGTGAGCCCGGCGAAGGTGCGCTTCGAGATCGGCAGTGTGACCCTGACGTCGAAGCTCATTGACGGCACCTTCCCCGACTACAGCCGCGTCATCCCGCAGGGCAACGACAAGGAGATGAAGGTCTCCAACGCCGAGTTCATGGGCGCGGTCGACCGCGTGTCGACGATCGCGAGCGAACGCGGGCGCGCCGTGAAGCTCAACATCAAGCCGGACAAGCTGGTGCTTTCGGTCAACAACCCGGAGGGCGGCAGCGCGACGGAGGAGATCGGCGTCGAGTACGCCTCGAGCCCGCTCGAGATCGGCTTCAACGCGCGCTACCTGCTCGACATCGCCGGGCAGCTCGAGGGCGAGGAGGCGTGCTTCAAGCTCGCCGATCCCGGTTCGCCGACCATGGTCAACGACCCGGCGGATGAGACCGCGCTCTACGTGCTGATGCCCATGCGGGTGTAGGCGGTTGCAGCCGCACGACACGTCCCAAGACCCGTCCGCCGACCCCGGCGCGCACGCGACGCATTGGGTCGAGCGGCTGACGCTCACGAACTTCCGTAACTACGCCCATCTCGTGCTCGAGGCGGGGCCGGAGCCGCAGGTGCTGATCGGCGCCAACGGCGCGGGCAAGACCAC
>CAXMLT010000318.1:0-8388 GCA_964194245.1 uncultured Hyphomicrobium sp. | reverse complement strand
GTGTATAAGAGACAGGAAATAGACAGTGCGCAATCGAGAACCGTCCCGCCGCCGATGGAGACGCCGTCCCCGATCGTCATGCGGCTTTCGTTGCGCTCGACCACGAGCTGCGCCTGGATGAGACAGTCGCGGCCGATGGCGATAACCGCCTTTGGCGCCCGGCGATCCACAAGGCCTGAAAGCTGCGTCCCGTCGCCGAGGCCATCAACAAGCGCGCGATTGCGCGTTTCGCTACGCCGATGCACAAGCTTGCGCAACAAGCTCATCACGGCCGGCTTTCGCCGACCTGGCGCGCCGGATTGCCGATCATTACGGTGTAGGGTTCTACATCGCGCGTCACCACCGTGCAGGCGCCGATCACCGCGCCGCGGCCGACCGTGACGCCCTTGAGAATGGCGGCGTTGAAACCAATCCATACGTCGTCTTCGATCCGGATCGGCTTGTGCGCTACGTCCTCTCGTACGAGGTGTTTGCCGAACATGCGCAGTTCCTTAAAGCGTTCGTGCCGCTCGGAGGCTGACAGGCTGTGGGAATTGTTGTCGAAGATCTGCACGCCATGGGAGACGAACACACGCGCGCCGACGTCGATAGATGCAAGCGACCACAGCTTTGCGCCGGGGCCCACAAAGCACCACTCACCAATGTGCACCGTCCCCGAGGAAATGATGACAATCTCGCCCATGAACAGCGACTGCGCGCCGATCTGCACCGCTTGAGGGCCTTGCGCGTTGTGAATGACGGCGTCAGCCGTAAATTTGGCACCTGCACCCAGCGTGCAAACGCTTTGCAGCCTGGCGCAATAGACGCTGTCACGCAGCCGCCGGGGCGCGTTGAGGGCACTATGAAGGATAGGAAGCGCCGCTTTCATATCAGGGATAGCAGAGAAACCATTTGCCGACGGAGATGCGGTCATTCCAATTGGAATCCAGCACTCGGATACGGGCAAAATGCTCCTCGAAACGACTCACCCACCAGGACGGCGAGCAATTATGGAAGCTTTGGTAGGTTTTCATCCAGCCCTCGTCGCGGCCCGAGCGTGATGTCGGCATCATGTGAAATGAGCTAACGCGGCTAATCCGGGCTGCCTCGGCAATGAACTTGCCGATCCCCTCTTCGGTGAAATGCTCCAGCGAGCCGATCGAATAGGAATGGTCGAATTCCCGATCGGCGTACGGAAGCTGCGTTGCGTCACAAACCTTGAGCCGTGTCTGTGGCAGACCGCGCCCGATCGCTTTGGAAATCAAGAGATCGGAAATGTCGCAGCCATGAATGTCCAATGTTTGTGCGTCAAGCAGCGTCATCGTCTTGCCCGTGCCACAAGCGATGTCGAGCACGCGCCCCGCACAATTGGCCATCAGCAACTGGACTTCGAGCCACGCATTGCCGTCCGCCCAGGTCTCGAGGACCTGCGCCATCTCGGGCGTCCAGTAGAGATCAAGGTCCTGCGCGTCGCCGTTGCCCTTGACCTGATGTGGCTGAACCTTGCTGCGGATGTTCTGAAGCGTGCGCCATATGAGCGGCGGGCATAGGTCTCTGACTAATTGCTTCATCGTCTGATCCGTTCGATGGCTCTGCGAACCAGGCTCGGTCGGCTCGCCCCCAGAAGGCGCTTAACTTGCTCGAGCGCGCGGGCGCTGGCGAAAGGAGCTGGCCATTCGCCTATCGACGCCGACGCATGAACCGCGTCGACGCTTTGGAACGCGGCATGACCGGCGCCATGCGTTCCTGATGCATCAACACCTGCGTTGTAGACGAGCGAGCTAAGTGGATAAAGAACGAGCCCGCCATTCGCAAACAAACTGAGCTGCCAGCGTACGCCCCAGGAGTCGATGCGGCCGGAGCGCTGGTCGCAGGCCATTCCGTAATAGTCGTAGGCGTCGTCGATATTGAATTGGCGCCGTGCCACCGCATCGCTGTCGAGTTGCGCCAACGCGGCCATCGACGGGTCAAACATTTTCCAGGCACGCGCCCACGTCGCCCATCCCCAACAGGACACCATGGGCAGGAAATAGGCCAAGGGAACGCCCACCCCGTCGACAGGGTAGGAATATCCAGACACCTGCAGGACGCGCGCTTCGTCAGCGTAACAGTCGAGCGCTGCATTCAAAAATGCCAGGAAGGCGGGCGCGACGACAAGGTCGTCCTCGACAACGATGGCGCGGCCGTGCGTTTCGCAGACCTCTGTCACCCCGGCAATGATGGAATTGGCAAGCCCGAGATTGTTATGGCGCTCGATCAGGCGAACCGATTTGAAGCCGCTCGCCTGACGCGCCACAGCGCGCGCCGCCACGACCGACTGGCGATGCTCTGACTTCTTCGGGCCATCGGCATAGATGATGAGATCGCTGTCGGCCGCAAGCGGGTTTGCAGCCAGCGCGGCAAGCATACGCGCGGTATGCTCGGGACGATTGTAGATGAACAGAATGACGGGCGCGCAGTCGGACATCGTTGTTATGCCGAGGCGCCCTCGGTGAAGATGACCGTGTTGACTGTCTTGGCCACCGGCCGATAGCCCACTGAACGCGCAAAGCTGCAGGACGGCTCTATTGCCAAATCTTCGAATTCCGCTGCCCTCGCCTCCACCAGCAGGACGCGAGGCCGGAAGCGTATCCAGTCGTTGGACTTCAGTACTTGGAGGTCAAAACCTTCAACGTCGACGGAAAGGAAATCGATTCTCTGCCCCTGTGGCAGATGCTTACCCAACACGTCCTCGAGCCGCTGCACCTTTATTTCCAAACGATCGACAAGACGATAATCGGGCAAGATGGACCGCTCGGCGGCCAATGCGGGATCAAATGTATCGAGCGCCGGTTCGTTGAACCTGTGGAACATGAGCGTGCCGGGAGTGTCCGCAATCCCAACACAGAGATTGACGTCGGCAGGACGGTGACGACGGAATTGGCTGATGGCCTCGGGATTTGCATCGATGTTGATCCCGCGCCAGCCGCGACGATGGAAGTGGTAGGTGTTCGAGAACCGGCAAGGATGGTGAGCTCCAACATCCACATAGAAGCCGTCGCCCTTGCCCTCGAACAAGCGGCGCAGAATCATGTCCTCGCCGTCCTGCGAGTAGGACAGCCGCACGAAGGGATCGGCTTTCTCCAAAACATACCGGGTGCCCTCGATTGACCAGCTCGGCAAGAGTCCGCGCGCAATCTGTTTGACTGTGTGCACCTAAACACTGTCCACGATGGTGCGCTCCATGTGGGCAAAAAAGAGCGCACCGGTGAGGAGCAGGACTGCGATGACGCCGAGCGACTTGATCTCGGCAGTCGTGGAGACGGCGGCCGCGCCGGGGATCATGCTCCACCGGAAGCCCTCAATCACCGCAACCAGCGGATTGAACTCGTATAGCCACGCCCATTTCTCAGGAACCAACGCCGATGTCGTATAGGCCACAGGACTGATGAACATGCCGAGCTGAAGCAGCAACGGCAGCGCATGACGCAGATCGCGAAAAAGGCCATCGACCGCGGAAAGCCAGAGGCTAGAGCCCAGGATCAGGACAACCGACTGGAGAACGAAAAGCGGCATCAACAGCATATGCCAAGACCACCCGGTCCCGAACCAGATCAGCAGAACGGCCAACAGCACGAACGAGATCGCCGCATCGAACAGTGCAGAAAAGATTGCCGCAAACGGCAGAATAGTGCGCGGAAAATAGACTTTGGTGATCAGGTTCGCATTCGCGGTTAGGCTGGTGCCCGCCTCGCTGACGCCGCGGCTGAACAGCTGCCACATTAGCATTCCGGCGAAGGCGACGGGCACATAGGGCAGATTGCCCGACGGCTGCGCCGGCACAATGCGGAAGAAGAGGACGAAGATTGCTGTGAACGCCACGGGTACGATGATCGCCCATAGCAAACCAAGCGCGGTTTGCTTGTAGCGCGCCCTGATCTGGCGCCGCGCCAGCAGCGTGGCGAGATGGCGATAGCGCCACAACTCGCCAAGCCGGAATGCGTTCAGTGTGTTCGGCGTGATGTCAAAGACCGGCTTTGTCGGATGCTGGGCTGCGCCTGTACTCATGACGGTTCGTTACGCGGGCCTACGCATAATCACGTGCCTGTCCGGGCGAGTTCGATATGGCGACAGTCATAGTCGAGCGAGAACAAACCAGTGTTTAAAGCGAATTCGTCGCCGGCCGGCTCGACAGTCAGATGAGGCAAGTTGACGTTGGTATCGACCACATCCTCAAAAATGCTGAATTCCTTGTTTGCTAGCGCCACGGTGACGGAAAACTCGCCAGGCAGCAGCGGCAATTTGGGAATCAGAATAGCGATCTCGCCCCTCTCGCCTGCACCGGTGGGCTTCGGCCGAACAACCGGCTTGACGCTGGTAATGGCCTCGCCGCTGCCGACCGGGCTGAGGGAGATAAAGGCGGCGAGAGACTCCACCGAGTTGAGAATCTCGTATGCAATTCTCAGTTCTATCGGCTCGCCTGTCATAAATGACCAGCGGTCGCGATCGATGACCCCTGGCCGCGTCATCGAGAAATTGGTGATCCGCGCATGGCCGCGCGTCCGATTCAGCCGGTTGCCAAGGGATCGATTCCGCATGTCAAAGCTGCTGCTCTGCTCCGTACCGTAGCGCCGCAGGATGTCCGCCACGGCTCCATCGGCGATTAGCTGGCCTTCCTTGAGCAGCAGCGCACGCGTGCACAGACTGCGGATCGCCTGCATGTTATGGCTGACGAAGATGATGGTGCGGCCTTCCTGCTGAATGCTCGAATCCATCTTGGCTAGGCACTTCTTCTGGAAGCCGGCATCGCCGACGGCGAGCACCTCGTCGACGATCAGGATGTCGGGATCGAGATGCGCAGCAACGGCAAAGGCGAGCCTCACATACATGCCCGACGAATAGCGCTTAACCGGCGTGTCCACAAATTTCTCGACGCCGGCAAAGGCGACGATCTCATCGAAGCGGCGGTCGATCTCACCTCTCGGCATGCCGAGAATGGTGCCGCTCAGATAGATGTTCTCCCGCCCGGTCAACTCTGGGTGAAATCCGGTCCCGACCTCGAGGATGGCGCCCATGCGGCCGCGCACCCGTGCGCGGCCCGCGGTCGGCGCGGTGACGCGCGACAGCACTTTCAGAAGCGTGCTCTTGCCGGCGCCGTTGGCACCTATGATTCCGACGGCCTCATGCTCACGAATCTCGAGGGACACGTCGCGGAGCGCCCAGAACTCGCCGGCTTTACCGGAGCGCCTCAACAGGCTGCGAAATCCGGTCTCGCCAAGAGAATAGGCCTTCGACAGCCCCGCAGCTTCGATCGCGATAGACGTCACATCACTGCCCACGCCGCGCTCAGCGCCACGCCCGAACCTTTAAGCTATCCATCGCCTTGTCGCCGGCGCACGCCGAAAAGGAAATCTCCTGCCGGGCCTCGCCGATCTGCGCGGCCTTGCCGTCGTACGTGATGGTAGCCGCGCCACCAATGCTCCTCGCGCGCAATGTGACCTTGTGCGGGCGCACGGTTCCTAACCAGATCGAGAAATCACAGGGAGCAACGTGCCCCTTCATTTCGGCATTGACCAGGCGCTGATCGTCGGACAGCGCGAAGCCCCGATAGAAATAGGGATATGGTTCTCATTCTGCCAGTCGATCATCGGCGGCGGCGCGAAATTGAGCCGTTGCCGAACGATGCGTGCTGGCGCCCCCACCGCAACCGAGTAAGGAGGGAGATCCCGGGTCACCACCGCATTGGCCCCAATGACGCAGCCCCTGCCGACAGTGATGCCCGGCATGACCACCGCGTTCATCCCCAGCCAGCAATCCTCGCCAAGCACGATGGCCCGGCTGTGCCCCTTTGACGCCTCGACGTCGTTAGCGACGCGCAGGTCCTGGTCGCGGATCAATAGATGCGGCCAGCGATCGAAA
Organism: uncultured Hyphomicrobium sp.; assembly: GCA_964194245.1. Taxonomy (GTDB): domain Bacteria; phylum Pseudomonadota; class Alphaproteobacteria; order Rhizobiales; family Hyphomicrobiaceae; genus Hyphomicrobium_A. Next base: position 2,511 of record CAXMLT010000318.1, on the reverse strand, counting down.
TAATGACGCCCCGACGTCAGAAGGACATTGAGCGACAAGACGCAATTATTTCCCAGCGTCACGTCACCGACGATGATGCTGCGATGCTGAATCCAGACGCGATCGCCGATCGCGACGCGCCCGCCGGTTCCGATCTCGACATAGCGACCGACATAGCAATCGTCGCCAATATTCAGCGACGCCCCAGTCGGCACTATGACGTTGCAGCCTTCATTGAAGGAGACGTTCTCCCCGTAGACAAAGGCGCCGTTGATTTTCAGGTTCGAATCCGGCTCGAGCGACAGATCGGGATAGCGCCAATAGTTACGCAGATGCAGCAAGGCCGGCGACCGATTGACCATCATTCGAGCCGCCCCGATAATCTCGGTGGTAAACTTTCGACGCGGCATTGGAGGAGCGGCTCGCTAACGCTTCTTCAGAACGTACAGCGAAGGAGACATCAGCGGATTATGCGCGGAAGTCAGCCGCTCGACGTAAACGTCCGCTAGGCCGAGATTACGAACCGCATCGTCAAAGCCGGACAAATAGTCCACCTTGCGATGTTCGATCCTGCCCAATAGTCCGCGTAGCGACCAAGGATAGTTCTCCGGCACGGGCTCAATGTGGATTGTACCGAGTCTCACGTGATCAAGAATGTTTCGAACCGCCACAGCGTTGGTCCGAGGCAGTTGCTCGAGCGAAAACATTGTGAAGGCGACGTCAGTTTCGGGGAAGACGAATTTCTCGGGCCCGTCCTTGACGTAGTCGAGCTGGGCGTATTTGACGTCGTATGAAAATTTTTCCGCTGCCGCCCGGGCGACGTCGACACCAGGCTGACACAATTCATACCCGTAACACTCAAGATCCGGCAGCTCGCGTTTGAGAAACAGTAGATTGCGACCGGGACCACAACCAAACTCAGTGACGGATCGGGCTTTCGGAAAATGGCGCCGAAGCGCGGCGAGAAACGCATTGCGGTAATACGCGCCGGAATCGAAGCCGCCAAAAGACACTCGTCCCTTCACATTCGCGTAAGCCGGCGCATCATCCAGATCTTTAATCCAAAGCCAGTCATTCAGGTTCGTGGCGGCCTGCATCGGCGCTTCGTAGCTTTTCCAGCCGGCGGTGTATTCTGCGACCACATTCTCCGTCTCACGATTTAGCTGGCGTCGTCGCAAGGTTATATAGGTCATCCGTGCAATAAAGTTGAGCCACTCGATAGGCGGCAAAGGTCGAGCGCGATTGGTCATTTCGATAATTCCCTAACCGGCCGACCTGATAAACCGCCGTTTTTGACTTATTTCGTGCAGGATAGCGCCGAATCGAAAACGCGGATCGAGGCTCTGGTTCATTGTGCGGTACGCGCTCCTTTATAATTCGAATACACCCGCGGAAAGCGCGCGGTCATTTCTCGCAGGGCAGGATCTATATCAGAGTTGAACGAAGACGGCGGGTAATACCCTCCAAACAGGCTGTTGCTAAACTGAATCTGTAGCATCAACCGATCGCCGGCGATGACATGCTTCCCCTTGTGAAGCCCGCGCGTGTCTTCCGCAAGGATCGTCCCACGCGGCGCGGTAAATTCGATAAACTTCCGGGCCCCATAATGCGCGTTGACCTCATCATCCGTCAGGCGCGAATATCCTTTCTGAAGGAGATCGTAAGGAATTCCGCCTCTGCGGTGCGAACCTTCAACGAAGGAGTGCGGCCCGTTCTCTTCGCCTACATCCGTAAGGTATACGAAGAACTTTAGCCATTTGATCCGGTCCATATCGAAATGCCAGAACTGTGCCGCCTGCTTGTCCGGCGTTTTCGATACCGCCGTGCTCCACCACATTGCCACGACGTCGACGATCGGCGGCGCCCGCAAATAACTTTGCGCAACCGCCAAAATGGAGCGATCCGCCATGATCTTTTGGACGTCGTGATTGTTGATCAGGACTTCTTCCTGAAAATTGTAGCGCACGGCTCGCGGCATTTTCCTCGGAAAACTGGCTACTACGACATCCCCCTTGACCTTGCTGTCCATCGCCAGCTCGACACAAGGCGCTTCGCTGCCAAAGCGGAGCAAGCGGTCGCAGACTTCGACGTCAAGCCGGTTCTTGAAGACGTGATATCCTTTTTCAGCCAATTCACCGGCGATCGCCTTGACATCTTGCGGATTCAGATCTCCAAGCACCCCCTTGGCATCCGTCATGTCGTAGGGCCGATGGATTCCCGAAATTATCGACGACATCATGTCATTGGACATGCCGCCGGTCGCGCAGAACAGCTGAACCATGCCCCGATAAGCCGTGGGCGGCGTTTTGCCCCCGGCTACGTGTTGCACGCTGCCCAAGGCGATTCGCGCCGCGCTTGACAACACAGTTCTCACGGTCATGCCAAGTACTCCCGAAGATGAGGTGGTTCGTTACCTGCCTCGCGAATTTCCCCGATGCGCGCCGAACAGGGCGCGCCCTGTGACCTTGCGCACGGAGTCAGTTTTGCTGCGAGGGCCATTGGGAATGCCCACGGCAATGATCAAGTCCATAC
>CAXMLT010000317.1:0-3552 GCA_964194245.1 uncultured Hyphomicrobium sp. | reverse complement strand
CCCGCGCGCAGCACCATGGCGTTGCCGTCGCCGGTGCAGGTGTGGGCTGAGGTGCAGGAGAAATAGGTGCGCCCGTAGCCGCCCGTCGCCAGGATGGTCTTCTTGGCGCTGAACTGGTGGATCGATCCGTCCTCCAGGCTGAGCGCGATGACGCCGCGGCAAGTGCCGTCTCGGTCCATGATGAGATCGATAGCGAAGTACTCGATGAAGAACTCCGCCGAGTGGCGCAGCGACTGCCCGTAAAGCGTGTGCAGCATGGCGTGCCCGGTGCGGTCGGCGGCGGCGCAGGTGCGCTGCGCGGGCGGGCCCTCGCCGAAGCGCGTGGTCATGCCGCCGAAGGGGCGCTGGTAGATCTTGCCGTCCTCGGTGCGGCTGAAGGGGAGGCCGTAGTGCTCAAGCTCGTACACGGCGGCGGGCGCGTGGCGGCAGAGGTATTCGATGGCGTCCTGGTCGCCAAGCCAGTCGGCGCCCTTCACGGTGTCGTACATGTGCCAGCGCCAGTCGTCGGGGCCCATGTTGCCGAGCGCCGCGGCGACGCCGCCCTGCGCCGCAACCGTGTGCGAGCGCGTCGGGAACACCTTGGTCACGCACACCGTCTTGAGGCCGGCCTCCGCGCAGCCGAGCGTCGCGCGCAGGCCCGCGCCGCCCGCGCCGACGACAACGACGTCGTAGCTGTGATCGTGGATCGGGTAGGCCTTGCCATTGACGGCGGGCGCCGCCGGCTTCTCCGCGCCGTTGCCCTTGTGGTCCGCCATTTGCGTCAAGCCCCGAAGCTCAGTTTCAGCACGGCGAAGATCGCTATGGCCGCGACGCCGAACGAAAACACGGTGTTCGCCAGCAACAAGAGCATCTTGGCGCCCTCGTTGTGCACGTAGTCCTCGACAATCACCTGCATGCCGATGCGCATGTGCACGGTCATCGACACGATCAGCGCCACGAGCAGGATGGCGACGATCGGATGCGCGATCGTCGCCTTGACGGTGACGAGGTCGGCGCCGGCGAGCGTCGCGATGAGGCCGACGGCAAACGGCACCAGCACGAGGTTTAACGCGGCGGTGAGCCGCTGGCGCAGGAAGTGCTCAGGGCCTTCCTTGGCGGAGCCCAGCCCACGCACGCGCTTCAGGGGCGTGATCATTGCCATGCCGCGAGCCACCCTCTCGTCGTCGCGATGTAAAACCACAGCGCGGCCGTCAGCAGCAGCGACAGGACGATCGTCGCCCAGGACAGGACGTCGACGCTGGTGATGTCGAGGTTGGAGCCCGTGTCCCAGACGAAATGGCGCAGGCCGCCGAGCATGTGATGGATCAGCGCCCAGCTGAAGCCGACGAGGATGATCATGCCAGGCCAGGTGGCAAAGAGGCCGTTGACGAAGGTGAAGTAGTCCGGGCCCGTCGCCGCCGCAAACAGCCACCACGCGAGCAGCAGCGACCCGAAATAGAGCGCGGTACCGGTGATCCGGTGGAACACCGACATCACCATGTTGATCTCGGGGCGGTAGATCTGCAGGTGCGGAGACAGCGGCCGCTCGCGCGCTGGCTGCCTGGGACTCGCTTCGGCCATGGGCTTCCCTGGGGTCTACCTTGGGTTGGCTCGCCGCGAGCTTGCCTCGCCGCCGCTCGTTGCTGGGTGTCGCTTGCGTTCTAGCGCGGCGTGCCCGCCGCGGCAATTCGTCAATCGCCGCAGGTGGAGCGGATGCGCCGCTAGCGCTTCGCCCGGGATAGCGCCTTTGCGACAAATTCAGGATCGCTTCCGATCACCTTCAGATAAGCGAGAGCTGGCCGGTCTGGGTTGCTCCTACCCTGCTCCCAATCGCGAAGCGTGCCGATCGGGATTTCGAAACGGAGCGCGAAGTCCTCCTGTGACAGCCCCAATTGCCAACGGATGCGCTTGATCGGCGCCACGCGCTTCAGAGTCCGCAACTCGGCTGCGTTCAGCTCAGGATTGTCGAGATCTGAGGCCTCCGTCTTAGTCCGGCTCGCCTTGCTCACGGTAGACTTCTTGCTCACGTTTGCTCGCTTTGCGTGCTGAGATGATCCGCACTCTGTCGCCGCGCTCGGTGTAAACCACCAAGAGGATGTCGGAGCCTGCCCGCCCGAGAAGGCGCCATCGTTCCTCCTCAGTCGAGTCGTCAAGCAGCTCGAGGGCCTGTAGATCCGCGAAGACCTCCTGGGCCGCTTCGAAACTGACCCCGTGGCGGGCGATGTTTGCCTTGGCCTTCGCGGGATCCCACTCGAACTTCATGGCTGCCGCAGCCTATACGGGCATCCCGTAGTCGTCAATCACCGCGGTAGCAGCACCCAGGCGTCGAGCTCGAGCAGCACGCTGTCCTCGTACTGGCCATCGGCCTTCTTGAGCGGGAACGCCGCGCAGTCCTGGTTCTTCACCGCCACCAGCCGGATGCGCAGCGCGCCGACATCCTTGCGGCCGGGCAGCTCCGCCTTCTCCAAGACCTCCGACCACGCATAGACCGTGTCGCCGGCAAAGCAGGGCGACACGTGCCTTCCGCCGTTGATCGCCGCCACGTGGAACGCGTTGTTGAGCCCATTGAAAGACAGCGCGCGGGCGAGCGAGATGACCACGCCGCCATACACGATGCGCTTGCCGAAGCGGCCCTTCGCCTCCGTGTGCTGGTTGAAGTGCACCTTGGCCGTGTTCTGGTAGAGCCGCGTCGCGATCTGGTGCTCGGCTTCCTCCAGCGTCATGCCGTCGACGTGGTCGATCTTCTCGCCGACCTCGTAGTCGCCCCAGCGGTAGGGCGAGCCGGCGAGCGCGAAGTCGTACTTGCCGATGTCGAGCTTCGGCACCGCGCTGCCGAGGCTCGCTGGATCGACGCGCGCCGGCAGCTCCGGCACTACCGCCTTGGGCGCGGGCGCATCCTTGTCGCGCTTGCGCACCATCACCCAGCGCACGTACTCGAGCACCACCTCGCCCTTCTGGTTGCGCCCCGTGGAGCGCACGTAGACGGTACCCGTCTCCCGGTTGGAGTTCTCCTTGACGCCGATCACCTCCGACACCGACGACAGCGTGTCGCCGGGATAGGCCGGCTTCAGGAAGCGGCAGTTGGCGTAGCCTAGGTTGGCAATGGCGTTGAGCGAGATGTCGGGCGTCGTCTTGCCGAAGACGACGTGGAAGGTGAGCAGATCGTCGAGCGGGGATTGCGGATAGCCGATCGCCTTGGCGAAGGCATCGGACGACTGCACCGCAAAGCGCGTGCCGTAGAGGCTCGTATAGAGCGCGGCGTCGCCCACCGTGACCGTGCGCGGCGTCGCGTGCACGATCGTCTGCCCGAAACGGAAATCCTCGAAGAAGTTGCCGGGGTTGGTTTTGGTCGATGTCATCGGGCGGGATCTTGCCTCTCAAACTGCGGGCGGGCGCTGCCGATTAGTCAGAAACGTGCGGCCCTGTCGATATTTTTGTTGCGCGCGGGCTAGGGCGTGAACTCATAAGCGCGCAGCCAGCCGCGGATGAACGCGTGCCTGAGGTCTGGGACCGAAGTCGACGATGTCCGTTATTCTAGGAATAGCGGACTCAGCGCGGACGTCGAGTTTCCGG
>CAXMLT010000316.1:0-2580 GCA_964194245.1 uncultured Hyphomicrobium sp. | reverse complement strand
GCCGCCCGAAGCGCGCTCGATACGGCTCGCCATCGCAATCTTGCGCTCGTCGTTGACGCGCTGCACCTGCTCGACGATCGACACCGGCGATTTGGCCTCGCGCGCCGTGCGGATGAGTGCGGACACATCCTTGGGGAAGCAGGAGCCGCCGTAGCCGGGGCCCGGGTGCAGGAACTTGTCGCCGATGCGGCCATCCTTGCCGATCGCGGAGGCAACCTCCTGCACGTCGGCGCCAAGGCTCTCGCACAGATCGGCCACCTCGTTGATGAAGCTGATCTTCAGCGCGAGGAAGGCGTTGGCGGCGTATTTCGCGAGCTCCGCCGACTCGCGGCCGACGAACATCACGGGCGCATTGCGCAAGGCGAGCGGCTTGTAGAGGCGGCCCATCAGCTCACGCGCGCGCTCATCGTCGGCGCCGACGAGCACCCGGTCGGGGTGCATGAAGTCCTGGATCGCGGAGCCCTCGCGCAGGAACTCAGGATTGGAGCAGACGGCGAAGTCGCCGTCGGGACGGATCGCGCGCAGGCGCCGCTCGATCTCGCGGCTCGTTCCGACCGGAACCGTCGACTTCGTCACGATCACCGTGAAGTGGTCGAGGTGCGGGGCGAGATCTTCCACCGCGCCGTAGACGTAGGAGAGATCCGCGTGGCCGTCGCCGCGACGCATGGGCGTGCCGACCGCGAGCAACACGATGTCGGCGCCCTTCACCGCGCCCGCGAGGTCGTCGGTGAACAGGAGGCGCTTGGCCTTCATGTTGCGGGCGAGCAGATCGTCGAGGCCCGGCTCGTAGATCGGCGAGTTGCCGGCCTTGAGCTCGGCCAGCCGGTTCGGGTCCTTGTCGACGCAGGTCACCGTCCAGCCGAACTCGGAGAAGCAGGCGGCGGAGACGAGCCCGACATAGCCGGCACCGATCATGCAGATGTTCAAGGCTTTCCTCCCCTATGGCGGGTCCGCCGAACCAGTGCCCACGGCATACGAACGCACGCCTACCCCAGGCGATCGGGGGATGGCAATTGCGGCTTATTTGCACCGCCAATGCGCAGCGCGCCGCTCAGACGTCGAACTCGTCGATCTTGGTGAATGCCGGGTCGGGCTGGCGCTATATCAGCGCCAAGACCATCCGAGCAATGATCTATCGACACGAAGTCATTCAAAGAAGACTTCCTTCACGAGAACATCGGCCGAGGGTGGCGGCCGGCGCGAACTGGGGGTTGATGGAGGCAGCGGCGGAGTAGCGATGAATGAGGGGAACGCATGACCACACGCCGAACGGAGCGCCCAAATTTGACTCCGGTGCCCGCCGAGCAGGGCGAGCGCCACTTGTCCGAAAGAGAAGCTGAGCAAGCGGTAATCGCCCTGGTGCGCGCAATGGGGGAAGGGGACCTCATCGAGGGGCTCTGCAAACTCGAGATGCTGCAGACGATCGATGATTTGCGATGTGATTGGATGGAGGTTCTTCAGCATGGCCTCCCCGAGTTGATACCGAAGCCAAGCTCGCCACGCGCTCCCAAGCTCGTGCACGTCAAGAAGCGCGAGGACTAATCACCCCATCGCCCGTCGCGAACCACACACTGTTGATGCGCAGTGCGCGGCGCTCAGACGTCGAACTCGTCGATCTTGGTGAATGCCGACCTGAGCGCCTCGGACCAGGCGTTCGAGAGCTTCTTGAAATACTCGTTGTCCTTGTCGATCCGCTTCTCGCGCCGCAAATCGAGGCTGTCGCGCTCGTAGACGAGAATATCGATCGGCATGCCGACCGAGAGATTGGAGCGCAGCGTCGAATCGAACGACAGGAGGATCAGCTTTGCCGCCTCGCCCAGGCGCATGGTCGGCTGGGCCACGCGGTCGAGGATCGGTTTGCCGTACTTGTGCTCGCCGATCTGGAAATAGGGCGTGTCGTCGGTCGCCTCGATGAAGTTGCCCTCGGGATAAATCTGGAACAGCCGCGGGAGCTCCGTCTTGATCTGGCCGCCGAGGATGAACGATCCCGCAAAAGAGGTTTTGGCGAGGTCGAGCGCGGGACCATCGAAGGAGCGCACACTGCGCACGGCGTCGCCGACGAGGCGGGCTGCCCTGTACATGGACTGCACGTTGAGCAGGTTCGACTTTTCCGGATCGGCGTCGAGAAGCTGCTCGTTCAGGACGCTCACCACCGACTGCGTAAGCGACAGGTTGCCCGCTGCCAGCAGCACGATCACCCGGTCGCCGCGCTCGCACCAGTAGTGGATCTTGCGGAACTGGGCGATGTTGTCGACGCCCGCATTGGTGCGCGTATCGGCCGCAAACACGAGCCCGCGGTTCAACCGCAACGCGACGCAATAGGTCATCGCCTGCCTCTGATCTTCCTCTGCTCCGGCCGGCGGCCGGCGGCTCACTGCTGGGCGCTTTGCTGCTGGACTTCGACGACGACGTCAAGCACCTCTTCGACGCCGCCGCGGCGGGTGCCGCGAATGGGCGCAGCCGAGCTCGCGTCGAGGCCGCAGGCGAGGCGGATGTAGCGCTCGGTGGGGCAAAGGCCGTTGGCGGGATCGAACCCGAGCCAGCCCAGTCCGTCGATCCAGGCCTCGGCCCAGGCGTGCG
>CAXMLT010000315.1:0-3861 GCA_964194245.1 uncultured Hyphomicrobium sp. | reverse complement strand
ACGACGGGCACAATCGAAACTACGGAGTCGAGCACCCCTAGGGCCCGGATCTGCGTCGCAGAGACGAGGAGAAAAACGAGTTGGACCAGGAGGTACGCGAGCGCGAGCCACACAGGGATCGTCCAAAGAGGACCGCTCGCCGGTTCAAACCCAGGCGCCCACCAAATGAAAGCCGTGGCGACCACCGTTCCGATCAAGCTCAGCAACATGCTGAACCATTCCTCGGGATGGGCCGTCTTGGGATATCGAGCTTGCACGAGCCTGTCAGCAATGACCATCGGTCAACTCCGCGACTGAACGCCTTAATCTATCATCCGCTCTGCAGTATGCCGAGCCGCATTAGGGGTGGGCTTCTTCTCAGCCCTGACAACTGCGACGACAAAAAATGCTGCTATGGCTGCGATGATCAATAGACCACCGAGCGCCTCAAACCAAATATGCTTCGAGCTCGGATCTTCCATTCAGATTGCCACCGCTGGATAACGCGACGGATCGCGCCACAGTTGATCGGCATGCCGTGCCTACTTCTGCGCGACATTGAGGGATTTGTGGCGGGCGCGCACGCTGGAGCTTGCGATCGGGCGAGGCGCTAGTGCCGATACACGCGGCGACGCGCACGATAGTAGCGGCGCGGGTGGGCTAGCCTCTGGCAGAAGGCGCTTGCCGTTCCACTGTAGCACCCATACCGCTCAAGCAACTCCGCATCGCGCACGTTGGTCGGGCCACCAGCGAGAGCATTCATGCGTGCATGCTCAACTTCAGCTGCTTCTCCTAACCCGAAGGCAGCCACGGTCCCTGGAGCTGCCAGCGCGAGCAATCCAACAGTTGCGAAAATCAATCGGTGCATCTCGTGCCTCCTCCGCTTTTTTCGTCACGCCTTCTCAAACAGCTTATAGCGCTGGCGGTCCTGGAGCGTCTTCATCTGGGGTCTCACCGACGGCTCATATCGCGGTAGGGCCCCTGCTCCACTTGGCGGAGCAGTTCTTCTGCGGCCTTGTCGTTGAGTTCAGGAAGCTCGTCGCTAGAACGGGATTTCGTCGTCGCGTTGTTGACGGGGCGTGTAGGCACGTGCGCGGCGGCTGGTTTTTTGGCCGTGGAGGTAGGCCGTGGCGGGTTGGCGCTATGACAGTTGAGCGTATTAAGCGTCACGCGACTGTGGCATACTTCTATACCGCCCTCCGCCTTGCGGCATCGCGCAGGCTCACCGGGCGCGTGATGAGTGATTTCGATGCGTAGCCTCGGCGGTTTCTTACTGCTGGCAGGGATTGGCGTGGCGCTGTTTGTCTATCTGCCCGCGCCCGTCGATAACGGACCCTCGTTCGAGCAAGTTCAACGCACAGCGCGCGTCGCGGAACTGCCCCAAACTCCCTTCAAGCCCGTCGCGCGGCTGAGCGCCTTCTCGCCTTCAATAGCGTTGACGATGCCGGCGCGGCACGGCACGCGGGTCGCACAGCTTGACCCGGCGCCAGCACCAATGCCCGTCGCCACCGATGCACCGTCCGGCTGGCAGACGGTAGTCGCTGCAACGCCAACATCTACTCCACCTCAACCGACCACGCTCGTGCCGCGTGATCCTGACGGCCGCTATAAGCTTGTGCTCGATATCCAGCAGCAACTGAGGCGCGTTGGCTGCTATTGGGGCGGCATGGACGGCTCCTGGGGCATCGCTACCAAGGGTGCGATGAAGGAGTTCACGGTTCGCGTCAACGCGACGCTGCCGCTGGATGAGCCCGACTATGTTCAGCTCGCGCTCATCCAGTCGAACGCAAAAACGACTTGCGGCGCGTGCCCCGCTGGGCAACCACTATCGGAATCCGGGCGCTGCGCCGCACCGCAGCTCTCTACGGCGCATAAGGAAGTGTTGCCCTGGAAGGCCACACCCGGAGTAAGTGCGGCGGTCGGACAGCCTCTCTTGAAACCGGTGGCGATTACGGTCGTTTCTACAGAACCGCTGCCTGGGCACATGGCGATTGGTGGCCCAATCCCGACAGTTGCCGACGTTCAGCCAAGCGCGCCGGCCGTCACGGCGACGGCGGGAGCCGCGGCCGCACCGATGGCAACCGCCGCCCTCGATTCCAACGTAGCTGCAGTAAAGTCGCCAGTTTTCACGGCTGCGCGGGAGGCGAGGCGCGTCTCGAGGAGCGGCGATCGACGGCGCGTGCATCCGGATCATCGTCGTCGTTTCGCGGGTGACTACGGCCGCATGGGGCCCGGCACGCCGCGCTACAATCTGCTGCGGAGCCTTGGCGGCCTTTACTAAGCATCTCTCCCCGCAACTTGCGAATGGTCGGTAGAACGCGCGTGCGCACACGAGTCTCGACAGATGACGGGAAATCCCCATCGCGACCCGCCTTCCCGGTCGCAGGCGGTGCGCCCGTGGCCGAGGTTCGGTTCGAAATGAAAAACCCGCCGAAGCGGGTCGTTGTTTTGGGCCCAAACGACGACAGATCCTCGTAAGCCACTGCCAGTAGGCTCGCTACGCTCAACCGGGGAGGTCACATGACAGATCAGCAAGTCTCAACAGGCGAGCTGAACTGGATTGAAGGCTCTGTTTTCGTCGTCGCGGTCGTCCTATTCGCCATTGCCTTAGCGGTGGTCTGGCTACTCAAAGCCGTTACCGGCTACCCGAAGTTTGTGGTGGAGATCCGGTTGTGACTCCCAAACCAGGTCGACCAACCTTAGCTTCGCGTCGTTCGACGGCTTAAGATATCGCTGCGTCGTGTGAGGGAGCCATCGATCCTGTTAGGGCAGTTGCGGTGCTCGCGTCATCGCTTTTTCGTCTGTCGCGAGGGAATTCGTCCCGGCGTTATTGTCGGTCATCAGCCAGATCGTCGTCCCGACTACTACGATGATGAGTGCGGCGATCAGTACCGCGAGATAGGCAATGGTTCCACGTCGGCTCCCATCTATAAAGGCCATCTGCTCAGGCTCCTCTTCCAGCCTCCAACGCAACAGCCTTCAGAGTGTTCCCGGGAGGTTGACGGGCACCGACGTATTCGACGCCGAAGCTGTGCTTGCAGCGCTGGCCATTTGGTGGGCGTGAAACGTTCGAGAGTTATCCACAGGCTCGTGTCTCGGCCGCGGGAACCAGCCAAATGGGCCCGCGTTTATTGGACATCTGATCCAACCCCGGGCCTCGCTCCCCCCGCGCAGGCCACCCCTCAGAGACGGATCAGACCGCTAGAGGTAGCGCCGCTGTATCGCGTCGGCGCTGCCCTTTTTTATGGTCCTTCTGGAACATTTTGTAGCGCTCACGGTTCGCTTGGCGCCACGCCTGCGTCTTCACCTTGACCCAGCCGCAGTTCGGTCCCGCAACGTAGGGCGCCGAGCGCTTAGCAGCCGCCCGGAGAGTCCCTGGCGGGCCGTTGGCGCGAGGTATTCTTTCACTGAGCTGTACTAAGGAACATTGTTGAGCAAATTTATACCGTCGTCCTAAGTCGGATTTCAGGGCTCCTCCCTACGCTTACTTCTGTCCATTCCTACAAAGGGAGATTCACCAATGAAGATGGTTCTTATGCTTGCTTCACTTCTCATCGTCCCAGTGGCCTATGCCGCCAATGCTAAAGCGACCGGCGAAGGATGTAACGAGTCTTGCGCTCGATCCTATCAAGAGACAATGGTCCATCAGCAAGAGCTCAAGGGTAAGTAAATAACCGGATAGAAGGCTCGCCCTTGCCGGCGCATTTCCCCAAAAACTCGCACGGCAATGTGCCTCACTACGCGACCTGACGCTCGCGGAGAAGATCTGGCAAGCCGGCCCGCTCGGAGAGATCCGGGGGGGCCTATTCGTTGTCTTTGTTACCAGCGACGGCGCGCGCTACAAAGAGCGGTGCTCGTCCAACGACGCCGAGGGGTAGGGCA
>CAXMLT010000314.1:0-2102 GCA_964194245.1 uncultured Hyphomicrobium sp. | reverse complement strand
ATCCACATCCACGTGCCGGCGGGTGCGATCCCGAAGGACGGCCCCTCCGCGGGCGTCGCCATGTTTACGGCGCTCGTCTCGCTGCTGACGGAGCGTGCGGTGCGCAGCGACACCGCCATGACGGGCGAGATCAGCCTGCGTGGGCTGGTGCTCCCGGTGGGCGGAATCAAGGAGAAGCTTGCGGCCGCCGCGCGTGCCGGGTTAAAGCGTGTGCTGCTTCCGGCGCGCAACAGGAAGGACCTCGAGGACGTCGCCGAGGAGACGCGGAAGCAGCTCGAGCTCGTGTGGCTGGAGAGGGTCGAGGACGCAATGGAGGCGGCGCTCGAGCCTGGGGCGCCCGAACGCCAGCGCGCGCTCGCCTAACGGGCGGAATCTCGAGCGGACCAACGCAAAGGCGCGGCGGCAGAAATGCCGGCGCGCCTTTGCTTATGGACCGGCCTTATGCGGGCGTGAAATCGGCCATTTTCGGGTTCACGATGTTTATGCAGTGGCTTGGACAGCCGGGCCGCTTGACGCTATCGGCTATAGTGCCTAGCACCGGTGATCGGATGCGGCGCGCAATAATCTGGGGCCCATGATCGTTCCTGTGATTTTATCGGGCGGGTCGGGGACGCGGCTGTGGCCGCTATCCCGGTCGATGTACCCAAAGCAGTTCATCCGCTTCTTCAACGGCGAGGGCCGCAGCCTCTTGGGCAGCACGCTCCAGCGGCTCGGTGGGGACGAGTCCTTTGCGGCCCCGATCGTGGTCTGCAATAACGATCACCGCTTCCTCGTGCGAGAGGAGCTCGCCCGCGCCGGGCTCGAGCCCCAGGCGGTCATGCTCGAGCCGATCGCGCGCAATACCGCTGCAGCAGTAGCGGCCGCCGCACTGTTCGCTGTGCGCCAGGATGCCGACGCTATCCTCCTCGTGATGCCGTCGGATCACGTCATCGCGGACACCGTGGGCTTTCTCGAAGACGTGCGGCAGGCCGCGCAAATCGCGGCGACGGGCAGGCTGGTCCTCTTCGGCGTCAAGGCCGACGAGCCCCACACCGGGTACGGCTACATCCGCCAGGGTGCGGCGCTCAACGGCGCGAACGGTGGATTTGCGGTCGATGAGTTCCGCGAGAAGCCGGATCGTGTGAAGGCGGAGGGCTATCTTGCCGCCGGCGGCTACTTCTGGAACAGCGGCATCTTCGTGTTGAGCGCGCGCGCTTATCTCGCCGAGCTCGAGCGGCTCGATCCGGCGATTTACAAGGCCGCCCGCGGCGCGCTTCAAGATGCAACCCAGGACATGGATTTCCTGCGGCTGGATCAAACGGCATTCGCCGCCTCTCCCAACATCTCGATCGACTATGCGGTGATGGAGAAGACGAAGGCCGCCGCCATGCTGCCTCTCGACGTCGGCTGGAGCGACGTCGGCTCGTGGTCGTCGTTATGGGAGATCGCGCCGCATGACGAGCACGGCAACGCGGTCGAGGGCGACGCCGTGCTGATCGACACCTCGAACTCGCTTCTGCGCAGCGAGCGCTCGCTCGTCGCCGCCATCGGGGTGGACAACCTCGTCATCGTGGACACCCCCGACGCCCTGCTTGTCGCCGACAAGTCGCGGTCGCAGGAGGTGTCGGCGATCGTGGCCAAGCTCAAGCAGTCGAACCGCAAGGAGCACGAACAACACCTCCGCAACTACCGCCCGTGGGGCTATTTCGAGACCTTGAGCATCGGCGGCCGCTTCCAGGTCAAGCTCCTGCACGTCGAGCCCGGCGGCAAGCTGTCCATGCAGATGCATCACCACCGCTCCGAGCACTGGGTCGTGGTGCGCGGCACCGCGCGCGTGACGGTGGGCGACAGCGCCAAGCTCGTGCAGGAGAACGAGAGCGTCTACATCACGGCGACGCATTGGCACCGGCTGGAAAATCCGGGGAAGGTGCCGCTGGAGATCATCGAGGTGCAGCTCGGCTCCTACCTCGGTGAGGATGACATCATCCGCTCCGACGATGTTTACAACCGCGCACCGGACGAGACGAAGTAGCGGCCGAGGTCGGCCGGCACGTTGGCTGGATGCCGGTGTGGAGAGTGGTGGCTTCGTTTCGCCAGGGTGCCGTCCGGAATGCGGTTGGAAT
>CAXMLT010000313.1:0-10467 GCA_964194245.1 uncultured Hyphomicrobium sp. | reverse complement strand
GGATGCCGGAGCTGATCGATGCGGCGGGCGGGATCAACCTCTTCGGCGAGTGCGGGGCCCAATCGCCTTGGATCACGTGGGACGCGGTCGCTGGCGCCGACCCAGACGTGATCCTCGTGGCGCCGTGCGGCTACGACATCCCGACGACCGCGCGCGAGATGCGTGTGCTCGATGACAACGCGATCTGGCAGGGTTTGCGGGCGGTGCGCCAGGGCCGGGTGTTCCTCGCGGACGGCAACGCCTTCTTCAACCGGCCGGGCCCGCGGCTCGTCGAGAGTGCCGAGGTTCTCGCCGAGATCCTCCATCCCGACGTGTGTAACTTCGGTCACCGCGGACGCGAATATGTGCCCTACGAGGGCGAGCATACGCCGAAGCGGAAGAAGGCCTAGCAGGGATGCCAGACGACATGAGTTGGCGACGCGGGTTGTTCGGCACCGCGCTCGCGCTGATGGCATTGGGCGCGACCGCCATGGCGGACGAATTCAATCTCCCTCCCAAGACCTACTACCGCACCGCCAGCGTGCTCGGGCACCGCGTTTTCTATCGCGAGGCCGGCGATCCGGCGAAGTCGACGATCGTGCTGCTGCATGGCTTTCCAGCGTCCTCGCATTCCTATCGCGAGCTGATCCCCATGCTCTCGCGCAACTACCACGTGATCGCGCCCGACTATCTTGGCTCCGGCTACAGCGACCGCCCCGATCCCGACGTCGAGCCGTACACTTTCGATAAGCTCGCCGACCACGTGGAAGGCCTGCTCAAAGCGCTCAAGATCGACCGGTATGCGCTCTACATGCAGGACTTTGGCTCGCCGGTCGGGTTCCGCCTGATCGAGCGCAACCCGGACGCCATCGAAGCCATCATCTCGCAGAACGCCAACGCCTATCTCGACGGACTGACGCCAGAGCGGCGCGAGTTCTTCCGCAAGGCGCACGAAGATAAGAGCACAGCGGAGGTCGCGTCCCTGTTTGCGCGCATGGGCCCAGAGGGGATCATCAACGGGCAGTACCTGCGCGACGTGGCGCCCGAGCGCCGCGACATCATGAACCCCGACAGCTGGACGCTCGATCTCTCCTTACTGCGCACCGAGAAGGACCAGAAAATCCAGGTGCAGCTGTACCAAGACTACCAGACCAACATCGACCGCTATCCGGTCTGGCAGGCGCTGATGCGCAAGCGGCAGTTTCCGGCCTTGATCGTGTGGGGCCGCAACGACCCGGCGTTCATCGCGCCCGGCGCCGAGGCCTACCTGCGCGACCTGCCGAAGGCCGAGCTGCATCTGATCGACGCGGGGCATTTCGCGGTCGAGGAGCGGCCGCAGGAGATCGCGGGCTACATCTTGGCATTCCTGGGGAAGCGCTAGAGGCTTTCGGTCGTGCGCCGCAGTCGCACCGTTAGCCGCCGCAGGAGGTCGAGCGCGAACGCAGGGTTTTTCTCCACGAGATAGAGGAACGCCTTCTCGTCGATCACCGCGACCTCGGTCGGCTCGCGGGCAACTGCGGTAGCGCTACGCGGGCCCCCATCTATCAGCGCCATCTCGCCGAAGGTGCCGTTGGGGCCGATGTTCTCGAGCACGGCGCCGCCCGCAAGGATGCGGACCTTGCCCGAGCGCACGACGTACATGCACTCGCCTGGATCATCCTGCACGAAGATCTTGGCGTTCGTTTCGAAGCGCTGCAGCGGGAAGCCGCCGCGCGCCAGAAGCTCGAAATCGAAGGGCGGCTGGGCCATTTCCTATTCCGGTCCCATGGCTCGTCCATGCGCGCGGACACGTGGGCTCAGCCTATGACGGTGACATGACTGGCACAACGGATCGCAAAGCGTGGCGGCTGCGTTACGCTGCCTGAAATTGCGGCATCGGGCTTGCGACAACCGAGGCGACAACGCCGCGATTTCCCTATAACGGCCTATACAAGGTTGGGATGGGGGACGTGACCATGGCCGACAAGAAGACGGCGTCGCCCGGTAGCTGGGGCCGTGCGGTCGACTACCTGCTGGGGCGCAACACGCTGATCGGCGTGGCATCGCTGATGCTGCTGCTGATCTCGGGTTTCGCGACCTGGCACGGCATGCGCGACTTCATCATCGGCGTGTCGCCCTCGCCCGCCGCGAGCTCCCAGCAGCTTCCTGGCGGCATGTCGTTCTCCAACGACTTCCTGGTCATCATCGTCGTCTTCGCGCTCACCTTCCTGATGTGGCTGTGCCTGCGCGAGACGTTCGGCGAGCAGCGCCGCTTCACCGACCGGCTCGTCACCTTTCCGCTCTACGTGTTCCTCGCCATCTGGTCGATCGGCTTCGGCTACGGCTTCTGGTGGAGCCTGATCGCGGGCGAGGAGGCAACGCGCACTGGGCTTTCGGGCTTGCAGCAGGACGCGGGCGATGCGGCGGGCGCGGTCGCTGCACGCCTCGATGCGGTGAAGGTGCAGCTCGATTCCGTCGTCACCTGGTCGGAAAGCCAGATGACGCGCGAGGAAACGAGCGGCGGGAGTTGCGGCACTTCGTCAGGCGCCGGGCGCGGCCCGCTCTATGCCGCGCGCGTAAGCGTGCGCGACCAGATCGCGTCCCTGCGCAACAGCGTGCAGAACTCGTGGCTGGCCCCCGTGCAGGCCGATATCGAATCCCTGCAGAAGAGCGTCGCGCAGCTTCAGGGGGCGACGATTGCCGAGCGTCAGCAGAGCTTCGACGCCATGGCGAGCAACATCCGCACGCGCGCCCGCGACATCGCCGCCCGCTCCAACGAGCTTGGCAAGTCGACGGCGACGGCGATGCGCGCGATCGCGGCCTCTGTATCGGTGGCGCCGGCACAGAACGGGTTCACCTGCCACGACCCGACACTGGCGCAGCGCCTGACGCAGGCGGCCGACCAGGCCGATCAGCCGGCGACGCTGAACTTGCGTGAAGCGTCGTTCAACGAAGGCCCCGCTGGCGTCGCCAACGCCATCAAGCGGCTGTGGGAGAACATCGGTACGTATCTGTCGAGCCTGTTCGGCTACGTGTCGTCGGGCGGCAAGACGACGGGGGCGACGACACACACGGGCCAGCCGATCACCGGCCGCGACATGATCGCGTTGCTGGCCACCATCGGCATCGATCTGGGGCTGTTGGCGTTGGCGATCCTCAATCCGCCCCCGGCCCCGAGCCGGCGGCCGTCGTCGCAGGTGATCCGCCAGATCCGCGCCGCCATCAACACCGCGATCGAGCGGGCTCCCGGTGCCAACATGGAGTGGGTGCGCCGACACTTCATTTACCACAAGGGCGCGTCGTACCTCGTCATTCCCAACTTCTACAGTTGCGATCCCAAGAACGAGGAGGAAAGCGCGAGGGCGCTTGCCATGAACCAGCTTGCCGGCGTGCTCGATGATTTGAATCTGGTGCGCTGGCCGCAGCGGCCAAAGTGGTGGAAGTTGCAGAAGGGCGAACTCGACAAGCTCAAGGCTGAGGAGAGCCAGGCCAGTCAGACGGACCTCTCCAAAATTCGCAAGGACTGGCTCAAGGAGCATCCCAAGGAAGCAAGCGAGAAGACAGAAGAGGACGCCGTCTTCGAGAAGGCGCAGCCGATCCGCAACCACGGCCTGTTCTCGAAAGCCGAGAAGGCGCTGACGTTTGCCGGCTGGAGCGAGAAAGCGCGTCGCGACATCGAGATCTTCCCGCTGGAAGACATCGAGGGGCTGACGCCGATCCTGATGGTGCTCGCCGACGACGGCAGCTTAGCGACGGCGGAAGCCGAGGCCGCCGCTGCAAAGGGCCGGTCGTGGTGGCCGTTCGGTGGCTCGGCGAAGAGCGCCTAGCGTCCGCGCCACAGGTAGATGGTGCCGCCGGCGCCGATGATCGCCAGGATGTAGAGCAGGATCGGCGCCGCAAGCCCAAGGATCAGGCCGATCTCATAGCCCATGAACGATCCGGCGATGCCGACGAGACCGTAGGTGATCTCGCCGCTCGTCGTTGCAAACTGCTGACGCAGCCAGGTGCTGCCGTAGTGGAGCATGGCGTAGCCGACGGCCGCGCCGATGATCACCAGAATGAGAAAATTGCCGATCATGTCCGATCCCCTGTCCGCTTGCGCGCGAGACGAATCACTCTGCGCATTCTAGCGGACGCCGCGCGGATACGCGTACGCTTCCTTGGGGGCCTCACGCGCGGTGGTAGGGATGCCCGGACAGGATTGTTGCAGCGCGGTAGAGCTGCTCGGCCAGAACGATGCGGGCGAGCCCATGCGGCAGGGTCATTGGTCCAAGCGATAGCCGCAACTTGCCGGCCGCAAGCGCCTGATCTGCGTGCCCATCCGGGCCGCCGACGAGGAAGGCCATCGTACGCGCCCCGCCGTCGCGCTCCTTGGCGACCAAGTGGGCAAACGTCTCGCTCGATAGTGAGAGCCCGCCGCCGTCGAGCGCGACCGTCACCTCGGCGCCCGTCGCAGCCTTGAGCAGGCGCTGCGCCTCGTCCGTCTTGCGCAGCTCCGCCGTGGCAGCGCGGCTCTCAGGGATTTCGGAGATCTGCAACGGGCCAAGCTTCAGGGCGCGCCCTGCCGCGTCGAAGCGCTCGACGTAGCGCTCGCATAGCTCGCGCTCGGTGTCTTTGAGGCGGCCGACCGCCGCAACGATGACGCGCATCGGCCTACTCCCGCGAAGCTCAGCGGTACGCAGAGGGCGTCGCGGCCCAGCTCACGCCGTCGTCAGTGGGCGACCTCGGCCGGACGCTCGGCCGACCACATCTTTTCGAGGTTGTAGAACTCCCGCACCTCGGGCCGGAAAACGTGCACGATGATGTCGCCGGTATCGAGCAGAACCCAGTCGCAGGCTTCGAGCCCTTCGATGCGTACGCGGCCGAGGCCCTTTTCCTTCAGCTTGCGCTGCAACTGCTCGGCGATCGCTCCCACGTGCCGGTCCGAGCGGCCGGTCACGATCACCATGAAGTCGCCGATGGAGGACTTGCCCTTGAGGTCGATGGTCACGACCTCCTCGCCCTTGGCCTCGTCGAGCCAATGAACGATCTCCTTCACCAGAGCTGCCGGCTTGTGCCCTTTGGACAAAAGCTCAGCGCGAGGCGTGCCCCTGCGGGCACCCTCAGTTGCGGTTCGCATCGTTTGCTGGTTGTCCTTTCCTCATCCACCCTAAGAGGGCTGACGCCCGAGCGTGCCGTTCTGCCTTCCGAACACGTGGGCGCTTGTCAGCGGGCCTGCACGCACCCGCCGAAGCAATAGATAAGCGTTCGGGCAGGGGGGCAGCAATAGGCTTCGCTTCGCAGTCTGAATGTCACAATGGCGGGCCTCGATAAAATACGTAGCTATTCCAGTTGATTAGCCCGTTCCCGAGCCCGCAGTGCGGTCGATGAGGCCTCCGAGAGCCTAGTCGCGAGAAACACCCAGGCGGGCGGCTTGCATTGGAGGAGACGCGAAACAGCCGATTCCGGCAGGCGCCAGCGCGATAGCGCCCGCGCGGCGGGCGAGGCCAGCGCTTTCAGATGCCAGCCGGGGCGGTCGACCACGGCGATCGGCACCAGCCGGGCGATCTCGCGCCAGTGTTGCCAGCGGTCGAAGCTCGCGAGGTTGTCGGCTCCCATGACCCAGACGAAGCGCGTGCGAGCAAACCGGCGGCGCACGTAGCGCACCGTGGCATAGGTGTAGGGGCTGCCGAGCTCCGCCTCGAAGCCCGTCACCTTGATGGCGGGATCGGCGGCGAGCGCCCGGCTCGCGGCCATGCGGCTCTCGAGGCTCGGCAGGCCCGACGGCGATTTGAGCGGGTTGCCAGGCGTCACGATCCACCAGAGCTGGTCGAGCTTCAGCCGCCTCAGCGCCGTCTCTGCGCAAACGAGGTGCCCCTCGTGCGGGGGATTGAAGGTCCCGCCCATGAGCCCGATGCGCTGGCCCGGGAGGGCGAGTGGCGGGTGCGCATGCAAGGTACCGAAGCTCTGCAGGGCGGATCTGAGCATGAACGATTGTAAGCGGGCGGACCGCCGCGCGAAACGCGGCTTTAAGCGCGCCGATGCAACCTAAGTAACGGCCCGGTCATTATTGCTCAGCCAATCCTGGAGCGACGATTGACTGACGGGAGTTGAGATTTGCTGAAGCGAGACTTGGGGCGGCGCGAGTTTCTGGCACTAGCAGGCGCGCTCGCGGGTGCGGTCGGGGTGGCGCCGACGCGTGCGGGCGCGGCACCGATCGGCAGCGGCGGCATCCCCGGATTGCTCGACGATTTCCTGGCGCTCCCCGGCAACAAGAGCGCGCAGCTCGACGTCGATGCCGTCACCGAGCCCTGGCGCGTGACGCACGATCCCGACGTGCCGTTGTTCTGTGGCAGCGCCTTCAAGACCTTCGTGCTCGCGACCTACCTCAAGGAGGTGGAGGCCGCGCGCCTCTCGGAATCCGAGCAGCTCGTCTTCGACGACAGTATCCGCTCGGTCGGGGGCGGCGTGTTCGAGCACCTGAGCGGCACTACGGAAGCCCGCAACGTGCTCAAGGCCATGATCGCGCACAGCGACAACACGGCAACCGACGTCGCGCTCCACCGCGTGGGCCCGGACAAGGTGCGCGCCCTCATCGCTGAAGCAGGGCTGCATCAGGCCCGTATCCCCGATTCAACGCGGCGCTTCTTCTCCTACATCGCCGGCTACCCCGCCGGCGAGGACATGGGCTGGAAGGGGCTCGAGGAGATGCAGGCGGGCAAGACTGACGATCGCACGCCACGCCCTCCCATCAACGGCGAGGAAACGATGGTGTGCCCCGCGGCGGAGTTCGTCTCCTATTACAAGCGCGCGCTCGCCGGGGACTTCTTCGCGAAGAAGGAGACGCTCGTGGAATTCAAGCGCATCCAGGCGATGGCCGATGCGATCGCCATGGTCGTCCCGGAGGATACGCCCGCCTACGGAAAGGGCGGCAGCATCGACTGGAACGGATTCCACTGTCTCGCCGTTGCTGGACAGATGATCGTCGCGACGACGCCCGTCACCTTCTGCCTGATGCTCAACTGGACCGACAGCGACGGCGAGAAGGCGGCAGTCGAGACCCGCTACAAGCAAACCGTCGCCGAAATTTTACGGCGCACCCGCAAGCAGGTGCTCGAGCCGCAGACCTAGAGGCGGCAACGCTGGAATGCGACAATGTCGAATAGCAATGCGCTCAGTTTTGCTCTCCTGGCCGTGGTGGCGTTCCTACCGCCGCTGAAGGTGCTCGCGGAAGACAGCGCGGAAGTCGCAATTCGTTCGGCGCTGGCGCAGTGGACGCAAGACTTCAACAACCGCAATGCCGAAAAGGCGTGCTCGCTCTTCGCGCAGGACCTGCGCTACGACTTCCGCGGCTATCCCGAGCGCGACTACCGCGATATCTGCGACCGCATGCAGCGCTCGCTCGGCGATGCCAGCAAAACCTACTCCTACGACCTCGACGTGCGCGAGATCATCGTCTCCGGCGATATCGCCGTGGTGCGCCTCGTGTGGAAGCTCACCGTCACGCTCCCGAACGGCCAGCAGGTCGTCTCGGTCGAGCCCGGCATGGACGTGGTCCGCAAGGAGCCGGACGGCGCCTGGAAGATCATCCGCTACATCGCCTACGAGACGCCGGAGCGTCCCACCGCGCCGTCGCCGTGAGTTTTTCTAGCCGTACGAGTCTTTGCGAGGAGTTGAGTTCTACTTTCAAGAAACAGGAGGTGTCCCATGAAAGCTAAACTGTGCCTTGTAGCGTCCGTGTTGCTGTTCGCCGGCCAAGCCATGGCCGAGGAGCCGCTTGCTACGCCTAAGTCCGATCCGGGACTGCCGGCTCCCCCGCCCGCAGTCACCGAGCCCGCTCCCGCGCCTGCTCCGCAGACGGAAGCGATGACCCCCGCACCCGAGCCCCAGAAGGACGCAGCGACCCCTGCGCCAGAACCGCAGGAAGAAGCAGCGACACCTGCGCCGGCTCCGGCCCCTCAGCAGCAGGCGGAGGTCCCTGCCGAAGTCGTCATCACCGAGCTCACCGCGGTCGACGACCAGAAAAAGCTTGTGACGCCGTGGGCGCTCCCTGCCGATCGCGTCGCGGAGATGGATGTCTACGACAAGAACGGCAAGAAGATCGGCGAGGTCGACGCCGTGCTGCAGGACAAGAAGGGCGAGATCAAAGGCGTCGCCGTCGTGCACGGCGGTTTCCTTGGCTTCGGGTCGAAAGACTCGATCATCACGCTCGATCGGCTGCAACTGAAGGATGGCGATATCGTCACCGAGCTGACCGAGGATCAGCTGTCCCAGCAGCCCGAGTGGACGAAGAAGTAACCGTGCCAAGGCGCGGCAGCGCCTAAGCCGCCGCGCCTTTACTTGCCTTCGCGGTCGAGCAGCCCGCGTTTGCGCGCCACGCCCCAACGGTAGCCGGACAAACTGCCGTCGCTCTTCACGACGCGGTGGCACGGGATCGCTACCGCTACCGGGTTCGCCGCGCACGCGCCGGCGACCGCGCGCACCGCATTCGGCTTGCCGATGCGGCGCGCGACCTCTGCGTAAGTCGAAGTCGAACCGGCGGGGATCGCCTGCAGTGCTTTCCAAACACGGTGCTGGAAGGCCGTGCCGCGCACGTCGAGCGGCAGGTCGACGCTCGATGCGGGCTCTTCGACAAGCTGGATCGTCTTGGCGACGATCTTTTCGAATGAGGCATCCGCTCGCGTCAGCTTCGCGCGCGAAAAGCGCTGCCGCAACTCCTCCATGAGCGACTTGTGGTCGTCGCCGAGCAGGATTGCACAGACGCCCTTCTCGCTCGCAGCGACGAGGACTTTGCCGAGCGAGCAGGTCCGGATGGCGAAGCGGATCTCTTCGTCGGCGCCTCCCGCTCGATAACTCCTCGGTTTCATGCCGAGAACCTCGGTAGAGTTCGCATAGAAGCGACCGCTCGAATTGAAGCCGGCGCTGAAGATGGCGTTGGTCACGGAAGCACTCCCTTGCAGCTTGTCGCGCACCGTCCTGTTGCGATGCGCGACGGCATAGGCTTTCGGCGTTACGCCGACGATTGACTTGAAGACGCGATGAAAGTGATAGGCACTGAGACCGACGGTTGCCGCCAGTTGATCGAGCTTGGGAGGCTCTGCCGCCGCCTCGATGAGCCGGCATGCTTCCGCGACCTTCGCCGCGTGCTCATCGCGCAGAGACCCTGCATCCGGCTTGCATCGTTTGCAGGGTCGGAAGCCCGCGGCTTCTGCAGCCTCGCGTGTTGCGTAAAAGCGAATATTCTCGCGCAGCGGGTGGCGTGCTGGGCACGAGGGTCGGCAGTAGATGCCCGTCGTTGCCACGGCGGTGACGAACTTGCCGTCGCTGGCCGCGTCGCGCGCGAGAACCGCCGCCCAACGGGCGTCGTCGCCTCTCTGGGTTGATGCGGGTCGCGGCCTCGACGGCCGCTCTGGTGTCTTCGAGGTCTTCATCATGCGCAGGAACATAGGGCCCTGGCGCGGCAGCTACACCCCAATCCTTGCTTTCAAACTGCCGGCATTTTGTGGGGGCCGAACTGGGTTTAGGCTTTCTTCTCGGCCGCTGTCTTCAATTGCGCGAGGCCCTGGTCGAGCTGGTCGCCGATCATCTTCTTGCCGTTCATGACGAGACAGACTGCCTTCTCGAGGAAGTTCTGGTGCCCGCTCATGGCCCAGGTGACGGCGGTGCCGTCACCTTCAGGTTTGAATGTGAACGTGGACGAATTGCTGCCCGCGAACGGCCTTGTGAAATCGACCTTGATGTCGACGAGCTCGGCCGGGCGGCTCTCGACGAACGTCATGCGTCCTTCGCCGACCTTGTCGTTTCCGGACCATGTGAATCCGGCGCCCTTGCCGGCAGGCGCGCCCTCATAGGCGACCTTGGCGGCGGGATCGAGCTTTG
The DNA here is from genome assembly GCA_964194245.1 of uncultured Hyphomicrobium sp. Taxonomy (GTDB): domain Bacteria; phylum Pseudomonadota; class Alphaproteobacteria; order Rhizobiales; family Hyphomicrobiaceae; genus Hyphomicrobium_A. The sequence continues at coordinate 651 of CAXMLT010000313.1, read as the reverse complement.
CCCAGGGCGACCAGGCGTCCCACTTGTGCAGGTCGTCGACGTGCGCAAACACCGAAGCCGGCGGCGCGGCGACGGTAGCTGTGCGCTCGAGGTGGAACTCCGACGGTTGCATCGCGACGACCGCCGCGAAGCCCGCAATGAGGAGCGCGAGGACAATAAGAATTTTCTTGAGCATGGGTGTCTCCGGGGCAGCGCCCACTTGGTCCGCTGGAGTCCGCCACGGCATTCCGGCAGCACGGAGGCCGAGTGTCGTGTGCTAGCGGCTGGTGCGGCGAACGTCCCAGCGGTCCCAGCGAAGCTGCTCGGCCGGGCTGCACCAGGGATTGCCGTAGTAGCCCCAGCGGCCATTGAGGCGCGTGCAATCCTTGACGGGCGCATCCGCATACGCCCGCCGCGCTTTCCCGCGCGCATCCGCCGAGGCGCAAGGCATCGCGAAAGCGGCAATCACGAGTGCGGTGCAGATGATAGCGCGGAGCATGAGGTGACCCTTTGTGAGACAGCGAACTAACTCGGGCGGATCTGGCCTGCGCCGCGCACTACGTACTTGAAGCTCGTCAACTGCTCGACGCCGACGGGCCCGCGCGCATGCAGCTTGCCCGTGGCGATGCCGATCTCGCCGCCGAAGCCGAACTCGCCGCCGTCGGCGAACTG
>CAXMLT010000312.1:0-7454 GCA_964194245.1 uncultured Hyphomicrobium sp. | reverse complement strand
ACCTCACGCTGCCCACCGACCAGGAGCCGACGTTCGAGGACTATATGAGGACGCGGCAATATAAGCCGCTGCGTCCCGGACAGACGAGCTACTGGCAGAACTATCGCAAGTTCATCGTCAGCCTCCAGAAGGCCATCTATGGGCAAGCGGCGCGCGCCGACAACGACTGGGCGTATGATTGGCTGCCGAAGCTCGACGTGCCCATGTACGACATCATCAAGGCTTTCGAGATGATGGATAAGGGCGAGTTGAATGGCTACATCTGCCAAGGTTTCAATCCGCTGCAGGCGTTCCCGGATAAGGGCAAGATCCGCCGGTCGCTCGGCAAGCTGAAGTACCTCATCACCATGGACCCGTTGGATACCGAGACGTCGCGGTTTTGGGAGGATTTCGGCTCGTTCAATCCGGCCGACTCGGCCAGCATCAAAACGGAAGTTTTCCAGCTGCCGACAACCTGCTTTGCCGAGGAAAACGGCTCGCTTGTCAATTCGGCGCGCTGGCTGCAATGGCACTGGAAGGCGGCCGATCCGCCAGGCGACGCTAAATCCGACATCTGGATCATGTCCGGCATCTTCCATCGCATGCGCGAGCTCTACCGCAAGCAGGCCGGCGCATTCCCCGACCCGATCCTGAACCTTGCCTGGGACTACACAAACTCGATCGACCCCAACCCGGAAGAGCTGGCAAAGGAGATGAACGGCCGCGCCCTGGCGGACCTCGGCGACGCATCCGGCGCGGTCGCGGTGCATGCCGGTCAACTGCTCGATGGCTTTGCGCAGCTGCGCGATGACGGGACCACGCAATCGGGCTGCTGGATTTTCTCGGGCTGCTACACCGAGAAGGGCAACCAGATGGCCCGCCGCGATGCGACCGACCCGCGCGAGCAGGGCATTACACCCAACTGGGCGTGGGCGTGGCCGGCCAACCGGCGGATCCTCTACAATCGCGCCAGCTGCGATGTTGCCGGCAAGCCATGGAACCCGCAGAAGCCGATCATCGAGTGGAACGGCAGCCGCTGGGTCGGCATCGACGTGCCCGACTATGGGCCGACGACAAGCCCCGCCGACGGCGTCGGGCCTTTTATTATGAACGATGAGGGCACCGGGCGCCTGTTCGCGCGCCAGCAGATGGTGGAGGGCCCGTTCCCCGAGCATTACGAGCCCTTCGAATCCCCGGTGACAAACGTGCTGCACCCCAAGGTACCGACGAACCCGGCGGCGCGTGTCTTCCCCGACGACAGGGCGGCGTTCGGAACGGCGCAACACTTCCCGTATGTGGCGACGACCTACCGGCTGACGGAGCATTTCCACTTCTGGACCAAGCACGCGCTGATCAACGCAATCCTGCAGCCCGAGGAGTTCATCGAGATCGGTGAAATTCTCGCGCACGAGAAGGGCATCGCCCAGGGCGGCTGGGTGCGCGTCTTCTCAAAACGCGGGTTCATGGTGTGCAAGGCGTACGTGACGAAGCGCATCCGCCCGCTGATAGTAGATGGAAAACCGACGCACGTGATCGGCGTGCCGATTCACTGGGGCTTCACGGGCCAGGCCCGGAAAGGCTACGGCGCCAACACGCTGACCCCCTCCGTCGGCGACGCCAATACGCAGACCCCGGAGTTCAAGGCATTCCTCGTCAATATAGAGCCTACGAGCCCACCCGCGTCCTGACGGAGCACCGATGACAGATCTTCAATCGCAAGACTTCATACGGGTGTCTGCGTCGACCCTGACACCGCCCTCAGTACGCCACCATGAGGCGGAGGTGGCGAAGCTCATCGACGTGTCGCGGTGCATCGGCTGCAAGGCATGCCAGTCGGCCTGCATGGAGTGGAACGATCTCAGGTCCGAGGTCGGCTATTTCGAGGGGACCTACGACAACCCGCTCGATCTCGGCCCCGATACGTGGACGCTGATGCGCTTCACCGAATACGAGGACGAGAAGGGCAATCTGGAATGGCTGATCCGCAAGGACGGCTGCATGCATTGCGAGGATCCGGGCTGCCTCAAGGCATGCCCGGCACCCGGCGCGATCGTGCAATACGCCAACGGCATCGTCGATTTCATCAGCGAGAACTGCATCGGCTGCGGCTATTGCGTCAAAGGCTGCCCGTTCAACATCCCGCGCATCAGCAAGGTCGATCACAAGTCGTATAAATGCACGCTGTGCTCCGACCGCGTCGAGGTCGGCTTGGAGCCGGCCTGCGTCAAGGCGTGTCCCACGGGGGCGATCATGTTCGGTTCGAAGGCCGATATGACGCACTGGGCCGGCGAGCGCGTCGAGGATCTCAAATCGCGCGGCTTCGCCAATGCCGGGCTTTATGATCCCCCGGGCGTCAGCGGTACGCACGTGATGTACGTGCTCCACCATGCCGACAAGCCGTCAATTTATGCCGGGCTGCCGGACGATCCGCATATCAGCGCCCTCGTCTCGGCGTGGAAGGGCTTGCTCAAACCGGTGGCGCTTGCGGGTGTCGCCCTTGCGGTCGTTTCTGGGTTCCTGCACTGGATCATCGAGGGGCCGAACGAGGTGCACCCGGAAGATGACGCGGAAGCGCTACATCTGATCGACGCCAAGGCAAAGCAGGACGCCGAGAAGCTTCACCGCCCGACGGACGAACCCGCATGACGCGACCTAAAGGAGCATTGACCCGCAACAGCACTTTGACCCGGCTGAACCACTGGTTCACCGCGGCGTGCTTTGTGCTGCTCACGATATCGGGGCTGTCGATGTTCCATCCCCTGCTGTTCTGGATGTCGGAGTTATTCGGCGGCGGGCAATGGACGCGGGCGGTGCATCCGTGGATCGGCATCGCGCTGCTGATCAGCTACACGGGGCTCATCATCCAGTTCTGGCGCGACAATCTCTGGAACAGAGATGATCTCGCTTGGTCACTGGCCATCGGCCGCGTCCTCGCCAATGAAGAGGAAGGTGTCCCCTCGGTCGGGCGCTTCAATGCCGGCCAGAAATTGGTCTTCTGGTCGATGGCGCTGCTCATCCCGGTGCTGTTTTTCACCGGCATCGCCGTTTGGGAAGTCTACTTCTCGTCCTACACTTCGATCGAAACGCAGCGGGTCGCACTGCTGATGCATTCCCTGGCCGCTATCGCCGCGATCATCGTCTGGAACACCCCCGTCTGCGCCGCGATTTGGGTGAGAGGCTCCATGCGCGCCATGACGCAAGGCTGGGTGACACCTGGATGGGCGTGGCGGCACCATCGCAAGTGGCTACGCGCGTTGGTAGCCACGGGCTCCATGGGACCGCTGCCGCACACCGAAGACAGTGCGGCGCATGAGGCTAGGGAGAACTCGTGAGGCAGGGTGGTGCACCTCCGACGGGCAAGTGGATTGGCAGTCCGGTCGGCGGCGTCAAGGAGCCCGAAGCGCTGGTCCTGCCGAAGTCCACAAAGCGGTTCGCCGCCACGGCGGCCAGGCTCGAGGCCCTGTCGCAAGGACATCCGATGGCAGGGTGGCTGCAGTTCATGGCCGAGCTCGCCCGCGCGCAGCATGCTGCAGCCACAACGCTGGAGCCATTTGCAGATCCGCAGCAGAGGGAGATTAACCGCGCCGTGGCCGCGCGCACGCCACCGATTGCAGCCGACGGGCATCGCCGCGACCCGGCTTGGCGCGATGCTCTCGCCCTCATGCTCGCTGCGCTCCGGCGTGGCAGCTTGTCGGAGCGCGTAACGACTTCGATCGATGCGCTGGGTAGTCGGGACGACGAGGCCCTCGAGAGCTTGGCCAATGATTTCCTTTGCGGCAGCGTTAGCCCCGGCGACGTGAGCGCGGCTCTCTTCATTGCGGCCGCCTTGCAGGTCTACTTCACGCGCGTCGCGGCCGGGTTCGAGGCATCGGCGCTGGGTCTGCTGCCCGAGCGGGGGCTATGCCCCTGCTGCGGCTCGACACCGGTCACCGGGCTAATCACGGCGTCAGGGGACGTGCCTGGAACGCGCTATTTGTACTGTTCACTGTGCGGGACGGCATGGAATCACGTGCGCGCGGTGTGCATTACCTGCGGGGATTCGCACACGCTGTCTTTGAAGGGCATCGAAGGTGACCCTGGCCTCGTCAAAGCCGAGACGTGCGATGCGTGCCGTACGTACGCGAAGATGTTGTACCAGGCCAAGGATATGCAGGCCGACCCCTACGCCGATGATCTCGCGACGCTCGCGCTCGACGTGATGGTGGCGGAGGCAGGCTGGGCGCGTCACGCACCCAATCCGCTGCTGCTCGTCGGATAGGCTGTCTCGCCGGTCAGAACTTCAATGCGACGGCGAGCAGACCGGCGGCGATACCGAAGGCGACTATCGATGCCGCCACGAAGATCAGAACGTGCGGGCGGAAGGAGCGCGCCACCATCGCCAGCGAGGCGGCGCTGACCGGCGGCAGCGTCATCAGCAAAGCCCCCGCAGGTCCGACCCCCATGCCGAGCAACAGCATCGCCTGGATGATCGGCACCTCGCCGGCCGTGGGAATGACGAACACCATGCCGGCGGCTGCCAGGGCTACGATCCATCCGATCTCGTTGCCGATCTCTGGACCGACCTCCGGAAAAAGCCAAGCCCGCGCGGCACCCAGTAGCAGGACGATGACTATATACTCGGGAATGAGGCGCACCGACATGCGCGTGAAGATCTCGATCCAGCGCATGAATGCGTTGGACGCACCAGGGCCTTCGGTCGCCTGCGTACTGGCTGCGAGCTCCGCCATTTTTGCCTCAGACGCGCGTGCCTCGGTAGGCGTCACCATCAGGTTCACCAGATAGCCGAGGCCGAATACCATAGGGATACCGAGCGCGAGCCGCAGCGCGGTCCAGTTCCAGCCGAGAACGAAGCCCGTGAACACGAGCGTCGCCGGGTTCAAAACAGTATTGCCGAGCCAGAAGGCGATCGCCGCGCCGGGCGAGGCCTGGCGCTCGCGCAGCCCCACGACCACCGGCGCCGCGCAGCAGGTGCACATCATGCCGGGGATCGACAGAACCCCGGCGGTGACGACGCTGCCGAAGCCAGCTTTGCCGAGCATCCTTGCCACCCAATCGGCTGGAAGGAGGGCCTGGATTCCGGAGCCGAGCAAAAGGCCGAGCACCATCGTCTTCCAAATTGCGTTGCCGTAAGCCCACGCGTAGCCGAACGCCGCGTCCCATGACGGGGCCGGCGGCGCTGCGGCCTTGCCCATCAGGATGGACGAGCCGATTGAATGGTCGGCGGCGGCGACGAATGCGCGATTGTAGTATGGGAGCCACTTCACATAGAGAAGTCCCGCGACCACGACCAACAGAAAGGTCATCCATCGCAGCACGAGGCCGGTCTGTTGACTGGTATGCATGGTCCCTCCCAACGGGTGCCCGTCTAATATTCCACTCCCGCTGCGCTGGCGCCAATGCAGAAATATGCAACGAAAGATGCTTTGAGAGGAACTGTCCGATGAGTCCTCTTCCCAATAGAGCACGGTGATGTCGCAATCCTCCGTTCGATTGACCGATCTGGCGCATGGAGGCGGCTGCGGATGCAAGCTCGCCCCGTCCGTCCTGCAGCAGCTACTTTCCGGGCAGCCGCAGGCCGCGCCTTATGCGCAACTTCTGGTCGGCACCGAGACAGGAGACGATGCCGCTGTATGGCAAATCGATGAGCAAACCTGCATCATAGCCACAACCGACTTCTTCATGCCGATGGTGGATGACGCGCGCGACTTCGGCCGCATCGCGGCGGCCAACGCGATTTCCGACATCTACGCGATGGGGGGAAAGCCGTTCATGGCGCTCGCCATCCTCGGCATGCCGCTCGGCAAGCTACCCGTGGAGACGGTGCGCGACATCTTAAGCGGCGGAGCCTCGATCTGCGCCGAGGCCGGCATCCCGGTTGCCGGCGGACATTCGATCGATGCGCCCGAGCCGATCTACGGCCTCGCCGTGATCGGCCTCACAAGCCCCGCCAACGTCAGGCGGAATTCAGCTGCGCGCGTGGGTGACGCGTTGATCCTCACCAAGGGTATTGGCGTCGGCATCTATTCGGCGGCATTCAAGAAGCGGGCACTCCCCGAGGATGCCTATGCCGAGATGCTGGCCTCGATGACGTTGCTCAATAGGGTCGGCCAGACGCTCGCACAGAACCAAGACGTACACGCCATGACCGATGTCACGGGCTTTGGCCTGCTTGGCCATAGTCTCGAGGTGGCACGCGGCAGCGGTGTCAGCCTCGACATCGATTACCAAAGCATCCCGTTTCTCGCGCACGCGGTAGCCCTCGCCGAGGCTGGATATGCAACTGGCGCATCGGGGCGCAACTGGGCGAGTTACGGTGAGCAGGTCGTGCTGCCGGAGCAGCTGCCGGCATGGCAGCGCACCCTGTTGACCGACCCGCAAACCTCGGGCGGTCTGCTCGTTGCTTGCGCCGCAGGGCCCGCAGCCTCGATCCTTGCGGCCATCAAAGGCGCTGGCTATCCGCGCGCCGCGATTATTGGCTCCGTGGCGGAGGGAAAGCCCGAGGTTCGCGTGCACGTGGACCGTTGATCTGCGCGCGCCATCAGGACTCCGGTCCGGAGGATTTTGGCGGAGGCGAGTGGGAGTCGAACCCACCTGAGACAGTCTCGCTGCCCCACTCGGATTTGAAGTCCGAACGCCCCACCAGGGACGATTCACCTCCGGACGCCCGGATAGCAATGCACTTGTTCGGGGCTTACCGCCAATCCGACGCCTATGTAGCCGTTGATGTAGCCATCGTTTTAATCACCTCGTGAAGGCGCTGCGTCGATAAGTGGGCGTATCGGGTGGTCATCTGAAGGCTGCTGTGACCCAGGATGCGGCTGAGTGGGTAGAGGTCAACTCCCGACTGCACGGCCCACGATGCAAAAGTGTGGCGCAGGTCATGGAATCTCAGGTCCTCTAACCCTGCACGCCGACATACCGTCCGAAAAGCCCGTTGGATCGTCCTGTAACGCTCCCCCGTGGCCGAGTTGATGACGACGTAGGGACTGGCACGGTGATCGCTACAAGAACGGCTACAGCCTTATCTGACAAGGGGACCATCCTAGGGCGCTTAGATTTCGTCAGGACCAGCCGAACTTCCCGCCGATCTAGATCAACCTGTTCCCACTTCAGGCTCAGAAGCTCCTCCAGGCGCATTCCTGTCTCCACCGCCATCTGGATAAGGGGACGCAGGTGGGACGAGGAAGCCCCTAGGAGGCATCTGTATTCGTCTCGGGAAAGGAAGCGCGTTCTGGGTTGGGCTTCGGGTATGGCCTTCTTATCGAGGTGCAGGATCGGATTCTGGATGATCCACCCTGACCGTTCGGCAAAGGAGAACGCGGAGGACATGGTGGCCAAGTAGCGTCTGATGGTCGGGGTCTTTAGTCCCCCCTTCTTAAGCTCCGAAACGAAGGCCGCGACGTGAGCCTTGCGGACCTCATCGATGTAACGGTCCTCGCCAAAGTGAGGGTGCCGTCCGGAATGCGGTTGGAATT
>CAXMLT010000311.1:0-1718 GCA_964194245.1 uncultured Hyphomicrobium sp. | reverse complement strand
CCAGCCGGCGAGCCGCAAATGCCTGACGACAGCGGCACCGATGATGCGGCACGCCTCGATAGGGATTTTCAGCCGACCGTGCCGCCACAAGCCGAAGCCGATATCGTCGGCGAGGTCTTGGTCGCTGTCGCGCGGGTCGAACATGACCCTGATCTACAGCAAGAACGAAAAGGGAACAAGCCGGTGATGAAAAAGCCCAGCACACGCTCGGGTCGCCGGGTCTTAGTCGGATCTTAGTCGGAGGTTGAGATGCGCGCATGTCCAGCGCGCTGGTGTCTTCAACGCGAACGGAGGTCGCCGAGTTCCTCGAGTGTCAGCCGTGGGCAATTGTTGACGCAGCAACGGGAACTTGTAGCCCGCTCCGTTTCCTGGGTCTTAGGTCGTTCTCAGGAGAAAATCATGGATCGCAAATTGCTTCTCACGCTGATCGCGTCCGCTGGTCTCTCATTGGCAAGTGCAGCCGTTGCTCTAGCGGACGATACGACGACGGGAACCGATCCCAGCACCACGACCGACACTACCGGGAGCACACCGAGCGATCCCCAGCCCGAAGCTCCCCCGCCTGACAGCGGCGACGGCACTCAAAAGTGATCTGCCAGTCGCACCGATAAAGCAGAAGGGCGGCTCGCGAGGGCCGCCCCTAAGTATATCCCGCTACTCGCACCTGGGACTCCGGTGTGCGTAGGTGATCACCTGAGCGCCGTGCCGGAAACTTCATCGTCGGGCGTTGGCTGCTCAACGGGCGGTCTGGCTACTATCCAAGGCGGTCGGACCGCCCGCTTAGGCGCGATTGATGGGTATAGAGCGGCCGGCCGTGGCATTCAGAGCTGCGAGTTTCGGCCGTTCTGGATCGCGTTCGCCTCCACCAACGGCCGCCATGATTTGGAAAGTCATCGCGGTGCGTTGGGCTCTGCCGGCGGCGTCGTCCGGCAATCGTTGATCCCCCCAGGCGGCGTCGAGCGCGCGCATGATGAGGTCAAGTAAATCCGGGCTGTAATGAAAGTCAGTAGATTCGATGTGCGTCGCAACGCCGAAGAAGACCGTTGAGGACGGCCGCAGATCAAAGAAATGGAATTTGCATAGCTCGCTTCGCGCGCATCCAGCGAACTACGGTTATCGCAAGGCCTGCGGCTGTCACTGCAAAGCCCAATGCGAAGCAGGCGGTCGCAATGGCCTCAACCGTGGTGAGGCCGTGTCCCAGCCAAGCGAAAAAGCTTAGCGCCAACATGAAGAGAAACGCCAGGCAGAGCGCCCCCTGCATGATTAAATACCAATCGGAGTTGGCGGGTGGCGGCGCCTCTTCTGCGGTAGCGCGCGCTGCCAAGTGCACATTGACCGCGGCCACAATAACGACCAACCACGCCAATCCAGACGCGCATGCAAATAGCTGAGCCAATGTTGGCATGGCACTTTGCCTCGGGGAGCCGAGACGATGAAGTAGAGATAGCGCAGGCTGACACCTGAGGAGCTGTATTGTAAGGGAGTAAATTCTGTCTGTACGTCGGGTTGTTGACGTCGGGCATCGCAAGAGCGCTAGCGGTGAACTACTTTAATTGCATCTTCCGCTGAGCGGCGTAAACCGGCCGCGACGGTGGTGCGCCCAACTCGTCGGCTATTGACCCATTGCAGACATGGCCGCAGCTTGCGTACTTCGTCCGCTGGCGTCCGCGGCCCTAGCATCCCCTTCGATCCTTTGAGCCCTCGACCAGCCGAAACTG
>CAXMLT010000310.1:0-2367 GCA_964194245.1 uncultured Hyphomicrobium sp. | reverse complement strand
AGTCACGACCGCTTCACCCCAGTTAGCGGACGGACGCTGAGACGACTCTCAACGTCAGCGTTCTGCCAATAGCCGCCGTACACTCCTCGTAGAGTAGAGGCCGTCGCTGTACGATTCTTGGCCGTCCCCGGGCTGCGGTTTGCCCTGTGAATCTGTGGAGCAAGTCGATGACCCACACCGGCGGCCGCGATTCTCAGTTCAGAGCGTTGGTGCGGGCGATTGTCGCCCGAGATGCTAATACGGCGACCAAGATGCTGATGAGTTGCCCGAGTTGGCGCGCGCGTGTGCGGTGGAGGGAGCAACCCGTCAGACAGCGAAGGCGAACTTTCTCAATGAGATTAAGCATTACCTCTATGCCGGCGATACCGCTCTGCACATCGCAGCTGCGGCGTATCAAGAACACATTGTGATGGAACTAATTGCCCGAGGCGCCAATGTTTGCGCGAAGAACCGACGTGGTGCCGAGCCGCTTCATTACGCCGCTGATGGCGCGCCAGGCTCTCGTGCATGGAATCCGACTGCCCAAGAGGCGACTATCGCCCGCCTCATCGAGGCTGGTGCCAATCCAAACGCTACGGACAAGAGCGGTGTCACTCCTTTGCACCGCGCCGTGCGTACGCGTTGCGCCGGCGCCGTGAAAGCCCTCATCGAGGGTGGCGCCGACGCGCGTGCTACGAATAAGAACGGTTCAACGCCAATGCTTCTTGCGACCCAGAACACTGGTCGCGGTGGCAGCGGATTACCAGAAGCGAAAGCCTAGCAAGCGAAGATATTGCGCCTCCTCAAAGAATGCGGGGCCGTGTAATGGGCGTCACCGCGACTTACACGAAGCTGACAGGGCTGAACGGAGCTGGCGCGGCTTGTGTAGCGGGTGTCCAGCACCCCATTGTCGTCTAAGATGGCATCAGGACGCTAATGGGATGGGGGAGCTCGATGCCAAGTACTTTTTGGCATTTCTTTTTCACAATCCTCGGCACGATGTTTCTAGTCGGCATCCTGATCATGCCGTTCACGCTGTTCGTTGCTGCCACGATCGTGCGGCAACGACGCTCGCCGGCAAGCAGCGTTACATGGTTGTTGACCATCCTGTTCATGCCGCTCATCGGCATACCGCTGTTCTGGCTGTTCGGTACCCGCAAGATCGACCGGATTGCTCGCAATAAGCCTCCTGTCGAACTTACACCGCAGGACCCCGTCGGTCCGGACGCGGCCCACCCGGCGATGGCGCGCGCAGCGGCCGATCTCGGATCGCAAGGCATCACGAGCGGCAATACCCTCAAGATTCATGCAAACGGCGAGGAGGCGTTCGCCGATCTTATCGCTCTGATCGATGGCGCCCAGAAATCGATCTCGATTGAGACGTATGAGCTAAAGGGCGACGAGACCGGCAACGCCATCGTTGAGCGCCTCATCGCGCGCGCTGGAGCCGGTATCGAGGTGAGGCTTCTGATAGATGGGTTTGGATCGTTCTACGTACCACGGCGGTTGCTGCGGAGACTGCGACGCGCGGGAGCCAAGACTGCTTTCTTCCTCCCCATTTGGCGCATCACTCTCCTCAACAGAAGCAACCTGCGTGATCACCGCAAGATCGCCGTCTTCGACAAGACGCGGGTGTTCGCGGGCGGCCGCAATCTGGCCGATGAATACCTCGGTCCAAGACCCAATCCTAAGCGTTGGGCCGATCTCTCCTTTGTCCTCGAAGGGCCAGCAGCGGCACACTACGAAGAGATCTTCCGGTACGACTGGGCGTTCGCGACACGCGAAAAACTCCCGCCAACGACAGAGCCCGTGAAGATCGCGCCAACGTCTGGCAACGCCGTCCTTCAGGTCGTGCCCTCTGGGCCCGATGTGGCCGATGACAGTATCTTTGCTGGTATGCTGTCGCTTATTTTTGCCGCCAGGCAACGGCTGTGGATTGTCACTCCGTATTTTATCCCGAACGAAATGCTGGCGGAGGCCTTGCAGATTGCGATCCAGCGCGGCGTCGATGTGCGCGTGATCGTACCCGAGAAATCAGACCAGGTCCTCGTCGACTTGGCGCGCGGGCCATACCTTCGGGATCTTCAAGCTCTCGGCAGCATACCGCTTCTCTACACCCCAAGCATGATCCATGGCAAAGCCGTACTCATTGACGATGTGGCAGCCGCGATCGGGTCTGCAAACTTTGATTCCCGCAGCATGTTTCTCAATTTTGAAGTCACCAGCGTGATCCACAGCGCGCCCGAGGTGAGGGCGGTGGAAGCATGGATCAAGACACTGATGGCCGAGACACGGTCGATGGAGGGCAAGGTTAGTCGCGACCGCGATACCATCGAGGGCGTCGCACGTTTAGTCACCCCAATGCTTTGACACGGGCATGGGTTAGGC
>CAXMLT010000309.1:0-3681 GCA_964194245.1 uncultured Hyphomicrobium sp. | reverse complement strand
ACCCAGCCGACGTCGGCGGTGCACCAGTAGATGTCGCCGTCGTGGTAGTCGAACACGTACTGGTGCGTGACCGAGGCGAACACGAGATAGCCGCCGGACGTGTGCAGCACGCCCTTGGGCTTTCCCGTCGAGCCCGAGGTGTAGAGGATGAACAGTGGGTCCTCGGCCGCCATCTCGACCGGCGGGCAATCTGCTGACACCTTCGCCTGCTCATCGTGCAGCCACAGGTCGCGGCCCGGCTCCCACGGCACGGGATTGCCGGTACGGCGTACGACCAGCACCTTCTCGCCGCCCTTGGCGACCTTCTTCAACGCTTCGTCCACGTTCTTCTTGAGCGGCACGTGCTTGCCGCCGCGCACGCCCTCGTCCGCGGTGACGATGAACGCCGACTGAGCGTCCTCGATGCGCCCTGCCAGGCTGTCGGGCGAGAAGCCGCCGAACACGACGGAATGCACCGCGCCGACGCGCGCGCAGGCGAGCATGGCGTAGGCGGCTTCGGGAATCATCGGCAGGTAGATCGTGACGCGGTCGCCCTTCTTGACCCCGTGCGCCTTCAAGACGTTAGCGAAGCGGGAGACGCGCTCGTGCAATTGGCGATACGTGATCGTCTCGTCGCGCGAGGGATCGTCGCTCTCCCAGATGATGGCAACCTGGTCGCCGCGCGTCGCCAGATGGCGGTCGATGCAGTTGGCGCTGACGTTGAGGGTTCCGTCCTCGAACCACTTGATCGAGACGTTGTGTGGGTCAAACAAGGTGTTCTTGACGCGCGTGTAGGGCTTGACCCAATCGATGCGCCGACCGACCTCGCCCCAAAACCCGTTTGGGTCGCTAATCGAGCGGTCATAGAGGCTGCGGTACGCCCTCTTGTCGATCCAGGCGCGAGCGGCCCATTCCGGGGTTACCGGATGGAGCTTGTGCGACATCGTTCGACTTCCTCCCTAAACTTTCTGTTTTGCCGAGATTATGGAGGCTTCGGACAGCGACGGCAATTTGGCCCTTCGTGCAATCGGGGAGCATCTAGGCCCCGAGCCAACCGATTACGGCGCCCTGCACCAGCAGGACGCCGAGCCAATGGCCGCCATCGAGCAACGTCAGAATCGGCTTGGCGCCTTGGAAAGTGTGGTTGACCGCCAACGTCGTGGCGACGAAGCCGAGCCACATAAGGGCGCCAGCGATGACGCCGCTGCGCAGGGTTATCGCCCCCGCCCCAAGGTGGCCGATCACGCCGGCGAGCACCCAGGCCATGATGAGCAAGGCAACGAAAGAGATGACGAATGGCGTCGGGGTGGGCCCACCCTGAGTCTTGAGGTCGGCTTCGGTCTTGCCGGCAGCCGCCATCCATTGCTTGGGGAAGAGGATGCCATACCACAGCCAGCCGAACATGAAGCTGACGACAGCGGCGAGCACGATTGCAAATAGGCTGAGACCGGCGAAATGCATGGGCTTCCTCCGCTACGGCTTCTTTGGCGAAGCTATCAGATAGCTAGTTTGCCGTCCGCGGTCGCGGGAGGCTCCCCACCGGCAAAGCGCCAGACCGCCGTTTTCTTGATCTCGGCATCCTCGAGGTCCCGCGTCACGGGAACGCGATACTCGGCGATGGCGTCGAAGCGGCCCTTGGGGAAGTAGTTGCGCTGCGGATCGCCGATGAGCACGAGGGCTCCAGCCGCGGCGGCCACCTCGATGAAGGCGAGCACCTTGTCGGCAAGAGCGCGCTCGTAGAACAGATCGCCGACGAGAATAACGTCCGCGTTCCCCGGAGCGCGCGCGAGCAGATCCTCGCCGGTGGTAGCGACGGCGACATTATTCGCCGCCGCATTGAGGCCGATAGCAGCGAGCGCGATGGCATCAATGTCGGCCGCCAGCGCGGAGCGCGCGCCCGCGCGCATCGCGGCGATGGCGGAGAGCCCGCACCCCGAGCCGAGATCGAGCACGCCCTTTCCCGCCACAAGCTCCGGCCGGTCGAGGATTAGCCGCGCCAGTGCCTGCCCGCCGGCCCACGCGAACGCCCAGTAGGGCGGCGGGACGTTCATCTCGCCGAGCTCCTCCTCCGTCTTCTGCCAGATCGGCAGCGACTCCTCGGCGAGCAGCAGCGTGATCTCCGGTATCAGCGGCGGGGACAGTGGCTCGGTGTTGGCAAGGATGAACGCCTCGGCGGACCGGCGCGATCTTGAATCGGGCCCGGGCAGCAGTGCCGCGCTCATCCCTTGAGCTTCTTGGTGATGAGGCCGCCCATGCGGCAGACCTCGCTCCACTCCGCCGCTGTCACCGGCTGCACTGAGAGCCGCGCATTTTTTGCAAGCACCATGTCGGCAAGCTTGGGGTTCTGCTTCACTGCGGCCAGCGTCACCGGCTTCGGCAGCGGCGCCACCGCGCGCACGTCGACGCATTTCCACACGCCGGTGTCGTCCTTGGGATCGGGATGGGCGAGCGCCGACACCTCCATGATGCCGACGATCTCCTTGTCCTCACCCGTGTGATAGAAGAACCCCAGATCGCCGATCTGCATGGCGAGCATGTTCTTGCGGGCCTGGAAGTTGCGCACGCCGTCCCACGGCTCGCCGTTCTTGCCCCGCGCCTTCAGCATGTCCCAGGAGAAGACCTCGGGCTCGGTTTTGAACAGCCAGTAGGAGTCGGGCATGGGAGTCCTCTCGGGCGAATAAGCGGCCGCATCGCAGCGCGAGTATGCCCGCCAAGCGCGTGTTACGGAATAGGGCTCAGGCGAACACGATGCTGCGGCGGATCGCATAGACGCCGAGGAAGCTCGCACCCGCTGCCATGACCTTGGCCAGAATCGGGGTCGCGCCCATGCCGGTCGCGACAGCGATGACCGCCGCAGTCACTGCAAGGCCGATGAGACCGCTCGCCACGAACTCGACGAACCGGCGGTGCGCCGATTTCGCCGAGGCCGCGGTTGCGAACACGAAGATGCGCGACAACTGATTGTGCAGCACGATCCCGCTGGCGTAGCCGACGACACCCGATAGCGTCGGATGCCCAATGGCGGAATTGAGCGCGAGGAACACCGCGAAATCGAGCCCGAGCGCCAGCACGCTGACAGCCGCGTAGCGGGAGAGCTGCGGGGCGATGGCCCGCAAAGGCTCAAGGGCTCGCGCGACATCTACGGTCATGCGGCGGACCTGACGCGGCCCGGGACTTGGCGCACGCTGCGCAGGGCCTCCTGCTCGCTCGAGACGCCGGCCTCGTGGTACTCGGCGTCCTCGTTCACGTTCCACACGTCGTAGGCCGCCTCGCCCGCGAGGATGTTGCGCACGGTCAGCATGGCCGTCATCATCGCGTGGTCCTGGTTGTTGTACTTGTGCATGCCGTTGCGGCCGACGAGATGCAGCGTCGGATAATGTGCCTCGATGTCCTCGCGGATCGTATCGATGTGCATCTTGTACTCGTCGTCATAGACGGGGTACGCCTTCTTCTGGCGCACGACGCAGCCGTCCTTGACGTCGTCCTCGCTCGCGAGCCCGACAGCCGCGAGCTCGCGCTTGGCGAGCTCGATGAGCTGCTCGTCAGTAGCGGTCCACAGCCCGTCGCCCTCGAAGCAGAAATACTCGAGCCCGAGGCAGGAACGTTTCTCGTCCGGCACCATCTCCGGCGACCACGAGCGGAAGTTCTGGATGCGGCCCACGAGCACGTTCGGCTCGTGGATGTAGATCCAGTTGTCGGGGA
>CAXMLT010000308.1:0-3357 GCA_964194245.1 uncultured Hyphomicrobium sp. | reverse complement strand
GGTAATAGTGTTACCCAGATCAGCTCTTGCGCCCGGGAGTGCGCAGCCTTGTCATTGCGCAGCCGCCTGCTTTTCTCGATCTTCGGTACGCTGCTCCTGAGCCTCGCGGCAGGGGCCGCGTTCACCTATTGGCACGCGATCGAGAAGATCGAGACCGAGATGCAGGCCGCCATCGCGGTCGGCGGACGCTTTGCGCACAATGCCGTCGATGACGCCGAGGAGCCAACTAAGCCGCAGCGCCGCCTGCGCCTGCTCGTCGCCGACTTCGACGGCGATCGCCACCTGCGCGCTTCCCTGATCGTCGGCGGCAAGGTGGTGGGCATGTCGGATCTGGCGAAGCCCGAGAGCCCGGCGCCGGCGTGGTTCTACCGGCTGCTCGCTGGCCCACCGAAGGTGCTGAACGTCGAGCTGCCGCCCGTGTTCGCCAGCTACGGCAGCGTCGTGTTGCAGACCGACGCCAACAACGAGGTCGCCGAGGTGTGGAGCGACATCGGCCTCACTTTGACCGTGCTGACGATCTTCTGCGCGCTGGTGCTGGCCTTCGTCTACGTCACGCTGTCGAGCGCTATCCACCCCTTGCGCGACCTGACCGCGGCCTTTGCCCGCGTCGGCGACCACGACTATCGCGAGCGGGTGCCCGAGCGCGGC
The DNA here is from genome assembly GCA_964194245.1 of uncultured Hyphomicrobium sp. Lineage (GTDB taxonomy): Bacteria > Pseudomonadota > Alphaproteobacteria > Rhizobiales > Hyphomicrobiaceae > Hyphomicrobium_A. The sequence continues at coordinate 2,709 of CAXMLT010000308.1, read as the reverse complement.
CCCTACGAGCTCGTGCGCCTCTACCATGGCTTCAACCAGATGGTCGAAGACCTCGCCCTCGCCGAAGCCCAGAACAAGCGCCTGCAGGAGCAGCTCGCGACCGTCCAGGACGAGGAGCGCGCCGACCTTGCCCGCGACCTGCACGACGAGATCGGGCCCATGCTGTTTGCCGCCGACGTCGATGCCGCGACCATCGAGCGCCTCGCGGAACGAGGCGAGTACGGCGGGATTGCGCAGCGCGTCGGCATCATCCGCTCGGCCATCGGACAGATGCAGCGCCACGTGCGCGACATCCTCGGGCGCCTGCGCCCCGCTGTGCTGCTCGACGTTGGGCTGGCGCATGCCATCGACAACCTCGCATCGTTCTGGACCACGCACCGGCCGGGCCTCGCCTTTGACGTGCACGTGCCGGAGGAAGGCTTCGGCGAGCCCGTCGACAGCACCATCTACCGCGTGGTGCAGGAGAGCGTGTCGAACGCCGTGCGCCACGGAACTCCGGCGCTAATCGACATCGTGGTCGAAGCCGGCGCTGACCGCGCAATCGTCATCCGCGTCACCGACGACGGCGGTGGTCTCAAGGCGAACGGGCGCCCAGGGAGTCCAGGGGTTGGCCAGGGCGGCGGTTACGGCATCATCGGCATGAGCGAGCGGGTCGCGAGCCTCGGCGGCACGCTGGAAGTCAGGAACCGTCCCGACGGCCGCGGTGTCGTGGTAGAGGCGCGACTGCCTGCGCTCGCAGGCACGCGGCCCGAGCGTTCCGCTGAAGCCCCACAAGAGATCGTGCTGCAATGAAGATCCTGCTGGTTGACGATCACATTGTGGTGCGCGAGGGCGTGCGCCGGCTGCTGTCGGGGATGCAAGGCGCTTCCATCTTCGAGGCCGCCACCGGGCAGGAAGCGCTCGCCATCTTCCGCAAGGAGAAGCCCGAACTGGTGCTGCTCGATTTGAACCTCTCCGGCATCGGCGGCCTGGAGCTTCTGCGCCGCTTCCTCGCCGAGGACGAGAAGGTGCGCATCGTCGTCTTCTCCATGCACGCCGAGCCCGTGTACGCCGCCCGTGCGCTGCGGCTCGGGGCGCGCGGCTACGTCAGCAAGAGCGCCGGGGCGGATGAGCTCGTGACAGCCGTGAAGCGCGTCGCCGAAGGCGGCCGCTACGTCGAGCGCGAGATCGCGGCCGAGTTGGCCTTTGCCCAGCTCTCCTCGGAAGATCCGCTGCAGCAGCTCTCGACCCGCGAGATCGAGATCCTGCGCTTGCTCGGCGAAGGCAACAGCCTGACCGAGATCGCGCAGGCGATCGGCGTCGCCTACAAGACGGTCGCCAACACCTGCTCCATCATCAAGAGCAAGCTCGGCGTGGAACGCACCGCCGACCTCATCCGCCTCTCGATGGAACTGAAGTAGCAAACTCTTGCGCACTGCAGCGGCAATCGCGCTGCCGCGCCGCATCCGCCAAGCGATCATCAAGACATCGTGAGGGGGAAAGTTTGCCGATCTCATCGGGAACTCGTCCCCTAGTGCCCCCTCCGACAGCAACCTAACGTCGATCCCGCCGCGCACTTGACGCGGAAGGGAGCAAAAGCGGCTCCAGGGCCGCCTCCCTTCCGCGTATTTTTTTGCGGGCAAAACTCCCACAGCCTTCATACTGCCGACCCGCCGCGAGCGGTAAGGTTCCCCCCGAATCGGGGAACTGGCGGTCGAAGGAGATTTGATGCCCATCCAACTCGGAACCATCGCGGGAACGGCCGCCGCCATCGTCGCAACCTGGCCCTGGCAAGCCCGGCTGCGGCCATCAACTGCCGCAGCGGCACCCAGCTCATCCAGGGCACCTGGATGGCGACGCCCTATTGCCAGGATGTCTTGCTGGCTCAGGTCGGGCGGGAGAGCGGCTACGCGGTCTCGTTCGAGAAGATCCGCAACAATCCCAACTACAAGAAAGAGCTTTGCCGCGGTGTGTTCACCGACATCCGCGTGACCGATACCTGCCGCGATGCTGGCGTGCCGGAGTGGCGCCGCTAGCGCTCTAGCCGCGGGCCCTGAGCGTCACAGCATCGGCGATGATGTCGGCGTGGTCGAACGCGAGCTTCTCGCGGCGCCAGTCCTCGACCCATTCGGCCGCCGCGGCATCGTCGCCCGCGGTCGGCTCGGCGGTGGCGACCTGCGCCAGATAGGCGACCGAGCAGGTATGCCCGCGGGGATCGCGTTTGGGATCGGAGTAGACGCCGACGAGCTTCAGCTCGCGCACCTCGATGCCGGTCTCCTCCTTGAGCTCGCGGCGGCAGGCATCCTCGACCGTCTCGCCGACCTCGACGAACCCGCCTGGTAGTGCGTAGTCGCCCTCGAACGGCGGACGGCCGCGCCGGATGAGCAGCACGCGGTCCTGGCTGTCGAAGACGATGCAGTCGGCTGTGAGCGCAGGCGTCTCGGGGCGGGCCATGGCGGGATCCTGGATGCAGGTGGGGTGGGGGCGAGGTGGGTCTTGAGCATAAGCCGGGTCGGAGCCGGGGTCTCTCGCGTCGCCCCCGTGCGCGGAAACTTATCCCCGCCGGGTGCGCCGGCGCCTAGCTTTGTGCGTTCCGCCTCGAAAAGAGGATGCGGCCGTGAGCTGGGCGGCTGCGGAGGCGGAGGCCGCAAAGACTGGAATTCGGTGCCCTTCAGCTGGACCGAGCGCAACCCGCCGGCTCGCCGGTCGTTGTGCATCCGGATGCGGCGG
>CAXMLT010000307.1:0-8457 GCA_964194245.1 uncultured Hyphomicrobium sp. | reverse complement strand
TCGCCATGGCCAACCCCGATCCGGAGATCACGCCCGAGGAGGTCGCGGAGGTGCGCTCGGATGCCATCGTCGCCACCGGCCGGTCGGACTATCCCAACCAGATCAATAACGTGCTGGGCTTTCCGTTCATCTTCCGGGGGGCGCTCGACGTGCAGGCCTCGACCATCAACGAAGCGATGAAGATTGCGGCGGCCAAGGCGCTCGCCGAGCTGGCCCGCGCCGAGGTGCCCGACCAGGTCGCCGCGGCCTTCCACGGCCGTCGCCCGACCTTCGGGCCCGACTACATCATCCCCGCGCCGTTCGATCCCAGGCTCATCGTCAACATCCCCACCGCCGTCGCCAAGGCCGCGATGGATTCGGGCGTCGCTCGCAAGCCGATCGTCGACATGGATGCCTACGTCGCCCGCCTCGGCGGACGCCTCGATCCGATGGCGGGCTGGCTGCAGTCGACATTCAGCTCTGTCCGCTCCGACCCCAAGCGCGTCGTCTTCGCCGAAGGCGAGGAGCCCGCGGTAATCAAGGCCGCGCACTCCTATTTCTCGCAAGGCTTCGGCCAGCCGATCCTGATCGGAACCACCGAGATCGTGCGCGAGCAGTTTCGTGCGCTCGGCATGGTCCTGCGGCCCGAGTACGAGGTCATCGATATCCGCAAGTCGGGATACCTCGACGAGTTCACGGACTTCCTCTACGCGCGCCTCCAGCGGCGGGGCTATTTGAAGCGCGACTGCCAGCGGCTGGTCTTGAACGAGCGCAATATCTTCGCCGCCCTGATGGTCGTGCACGGCTACGCGGATGCGCTCGTTTCCGGTGTCACGCGCAACTGGACGACGGTCTTCAACGACGTCACCCAGGTCATGGACCCGGAGCCCGATCGCAACGTGATCGGAGTTTCACTCGCACTTCTGCGCGGGCGCGCGGTGCTGATCGCCGACACGAGTGTACACTCCATGCCGACGGGCGAGCAGCTCGCCAACATCGCGGTGGAGGCGGCGCGTACGGCGCGCAATTTCGGCATCGAGCCGCGCGTGGCGCTGCTCGCCTACTCGACTTTTGGGCAGCCGCGCGACGAGCGCTCCGACCAGGTGCGCGAGGCGGTCCGCATCCTCGACGAGCGCCGTGTCGACTTCGAGTATGAAGGCGACATGGCGGCCGACGTCGCGCTCAACCGCGACTTGATGCGCCATTATCCATTTTGCCGCCTCACCGATACCGCGAACGTGCTGATCATGCCGGCGTTCCACGCAGCCTCGATCTCGACCAAGATGCTGAAGGAGCTCGCCGGCGCCACCATCATCGGGCCGATTCTCGTCGGCCTGTCGCATTCGGTGCAAATCTGCTGGTTCGGGGCCCAGGACAGCGACATCGTCAACATGGCGGCGATCGCGGCCTACGATGCGACGCGCTGACGCTAGGCTGGTCTGGTTCGCGAGTTTCGACCTGCTTATATATGTTATGGCATGGGTCTTTGGACCTAAAGACGGGCTGGGAATATCGAGTTCAACTCCAGCGGATGAGGTCTGCCATGAAAGTCAGAGAAGTGATGCACAAGGGCGTCGAGTGGGTTGCCCCAGACACGCCGATAGCTGAACTCGCCAGATTGATGCGCACTCGGGATATTGGGGCGGTGCCGATCGGCGAGAATGATCGCCTGATCGGGATGGTCACGGACCGCGATATTGTTTGCAAGGGAGTGGCTCGAGACGGCTTCGACCTGCAGCGAACAACGGCACGCGATGTGATGACATCTGGTATCCATTGCTGTCGCGAGGACGATGACCTCGCCAAGGCGGTGAAGCACATGGAGGGCCTGAACGTCCGCAGGTTGCCCGTGATCAACAAGAGCAAACGGATGGTCGGCATTCTCTCGCTTGGCGACATCAGCCATTCGGCGCCCAATGATTTGCTGACCGAATGCGTCAAGAGCGTCTCGGCTCATCACCACTGAGCGAGCGAAATGAGCGGGCTTCGCCGGAAGGTAGCCCTGAGTGGCCGGCCTAGTCCATCGCCAGGATCATGTTGCGCACGAGCGGGTAGATCTGCCCCTCCCAGCGCCGTCCGCTGAACACGCCGTAGTGGCCGACGCCGGCCTGCATATGATGGCGCTTCATGTGCGGCTTGAGACTTGAGCACAGCTCGTGCGCGGCCGCGGTCTGACCCAGCGCGCAAATGTCGTCGCGCTCGCCTTCCACCGTCAGCAGCGCCGTCTTGCGGATGGCCTTGAGATCGACGCTGCCGCCCCTGAACATCAGCTCGCCCTTGGGCAGCCGCGATTCTTGGAATACCCAGCTCACGGTCTCCAGATAGAACTCGGCCGGCAGATCCAGCACGGCGAAGTACTCGTCGTAGAACGTCTTGATGACCCGCGCCTTCTCGATCTCGCCGTTGGCGAGGTTTTCGTAGAGCTCCTGGTGCGCGTTGTAGTGCCGGTTGATGTTCATCGACACGAAGGCGATGAGCTGCACGAAGCCCGGGTAGACGCGCCGGCGCGAGCCGCCGTATTTGTGCGGCACGCGCGCGATGAGATTGCGCTCAAACCAGCTCATCGGCTTGCTGGTCGCGAGCTTGTTGACCTTGGTCGGGTTGATGCGCGTGTCGACCGGGCCCGCCATCAGCGTCATGCTGGCCGGCTGCGCCGGATTGCCGTCAGCGGCCATGACCGCGGTGGCTGCGAGCGCCTGCACGCAGGGCTGGCACACCGCCACGACGTGTGCGCCGGGACCCAGCGTCTCGAGAAAGCGGATGATGTAGGCGACGTAGTCGTCAAAGCCGAAGGGGCCGTGGTCGAGGCTGGCGTCACGGGCGTTGTGCCAGTCAGTGATGTAGACGTCGTGGTCGGGGAGCAGCGTGCGCACGGTTGAGCGCAACAGCGTGGCGAAGTGGCCCGAAAGCGGTGCGACGACCAGCACGCGGGGTTGCTCGACGCTCACGTCCTTCTTGAAATTCAGCAGCGTCCCGAACGGCAATTTCAGCGTCGGGACCTCGCTGACCTCGACCTCCTGGTTGCCGACCGTAACGGAATTGATCCCGTAGGCAGGCCGCACGTGGGTCAATCCCGCTCGCGCGATCAGCTCGTACGTGGCAGAAAGATTGCGAAACACCGGAACGTTGGCAAGGGCACCCCACTGGCCGAGTAAGGCAAGCGATGACCGGGCCATCGACTTGGCAGGTTCGATGATGTCGGAGTGAGCTTCGTACGCGAGGTAGAGCATTAACGTCTCGATCCACAGGCCGCCCTGGCAGCCGATTCCGGCATGCAGCCTGTTGTGCAGCGCACAAAAGCTAGTGCATCCTTAGGCGCTTCGCGAGTATTTTCTGCAGGCACGGCCCAGAAGACCAACGAGCAGGACCGACAGATGACCAAGGCGGTACTCACCATCAGCAGCAAGAACTATTCCTCCTGGTCCCTGCGCGGATGGCTGCTCTGCAAGATGGCGGGGCTGGAGTTCGAGGAGGAGGTGCTTTCCTCCGACGACCCCTCGACGCGCGCCGAGTTGCTGTTGCTCTCGCCGTCGTTCCTGGTGCCCTGCCTGTGGCACGAGGGCGTCAAAGTCTGGGACACGCTGGCGATCGCGGAATACCTGGCCGAGGTAGCGCCCAAGGCCCCGCTGCTGCCGGAGGACCGAGCGGCACGGGCACATTGCCGCGCCGTCTCGGGCGAGATGCACTCTGGCTTCCACAACCTGCGCTCGGCGCTGCCCATGAACCTCAAGGCGCACTTTCCGGGTTTTTCCGTGTGGTCAGGCGCGCAAGGAGACGTCGATCGCGTGACCGCCATCTGGCGCGATTGCCTGGAGACCTACGGCGGCCCGTATCTGTTCGGCGAGCTGTCGCTGGCGGACGCCATGTACGCGCCCGTGTGCACCCGTTTCCATACCTATGACGTCAAGCTCGACGAGGCATGCTCCGACTACCGCAACACGATCCTTGACTGGGCTCCGCTGCAGGAATGGACAGCCGCGGCCAAGCTGGAGCCCGACGAGCTGGAAGAGCTTGACGTCGAGTTCTAGGCACAACTCCTGCGAGAACAGCCTTTCCTTTAGCGGATCGGAAACCCGGTCTCGCGGCCTCGCGGTTTGCGAAGCTCCAACTCTGCGCGCCCAGTAAACCGCCGAGTCATCCGCGCGCGGCGCTAGATGTCGACGCGTATTGACGCAGATCAAACACCCCCACGACCGTCGACAATTTCGAGTTGGTCATAAAACCGTACCAATCCGGAACATTCATTAGGGTGCGATGTATCGGCAAGCTGGAAAAATCGCGGCTTATTGGCGGATCACAGATTTGTAACCCTAATTTTGGTTGCGATTAACCTATTCTTCAGCTTGATTAACGCCTAATTAGCTTAGTGGGGTTGCCAGTGTTGTTCGGGGTTTCTCATAAGCGGACGTCGGATAGTAAGTCCAAGGTTAATGGCCCCCAAGAGCCAAACTTTATCCGTGCACGCATCGACGATTACTACGTCCGCCGCAAAATAGAGCTCTGGGAGGGCCGGCACCCGCTGCAGGGCCGCTCGCCGCGTCCCGGCGACCTCAAGTTGCGGAGCAACGATTACCTCTGCCTCGCCGCACACCCTCATATCATCGAGAGCGAGATCGCAGCGCTGCTAGAAGGCGGCCATGGCGACTCCGTCTCCCGCGTATGGGTCCACCACGAGCGCGACGTCATCCGGGAGTTCGAGCAGCGCGTCGCCAAGCTCATGCAAGCCGAGGACGCCGTGCTTTGCTCCTCGGGCTACACCGCCAACGTCGGCCTCATCCAATCGTTCGCTGCCAAGGGCACGCCCGTCTATCTCGACATGAAGGCGCACATCTCGCTGCACGAGGGCGTCATCAGCGCCGGCGCCACGCCAATCGCCTTTCGTCACAACGATCCCCAATCGCTCGACCGCGCGCTCAGCGTGACGGGTCCGGGTCTCGTCGCCGTGGATGGCCTCTACAGCACCGATGGCGACATCGCGCCGCTGGCGGAGCTGGTTGAGGTCTGCGAGCGGCGCGGAGCGGCCCTGATCGTTGACGAGACACATTCGTTCGGCACGCAGGGCCCCGGCGGCGCAGGCCTCGCGGTTGCCGCCGGTCTCACCGAGCGCGTGCATTTCCGCACCGTCGGCCTGTCGAAGGCGGTCGCTAGCCGCGGCGGCATCATCGTCTGCTCCAAGCGCAATGCGGAGTACTTCCGCTACGAGTCGCTGCCCTCCATTTTCAGCACCTCCGTCATGCCGCACGAGGTTGCTGGCTTTTCCGCCGTTCTGGATATCTTCGCCAGCGAGGATTGGCGGCGGACACGCCTGAACGCCAACCACGCCTACCTGAAGAACGGTCTCGACGCGCTCGGCTACAACGTCGAGGCCTCGAAGACGCAGATCATTGCGCTGGAAGCGGGCGACATCCGCCAGACGACCACGTTGCGCGATGCGCTCGAGTCCCGCGGCGTGTTCGGCGCCATATTCTTCCCGCCGGCGACGCCCGAGAAACGCTGCCTCATCCGCTTCACCGTCAACTGTGGATTGGACCGCGCCGAGCTCGACCGCGTGATCGACGTCTGCGCCGAGATCCGCGACGAGGTCGGCATGGCGGACTGGCGCTCCACGCGCCGCAAGGCTGCCGCCAAGACGCCGCCAGCGGCGTCAAGCCGCCGTGGCTTGCTCGACAGCGGGCGCGACCGCCGGCAATTCGATTATGAAGGTGGTGCCGACGTTCATCGTGGACCGGCACGAGATCGCGCCTCCACAGCCTTCGATAATCATCCGACAGAATGAAAGCCCGAGACCGGTGCCGACGCCCGGTCGCTGCGCTGACACGAACGGAATGAACACGTAGTTCAGTATCTCCGGCGGGATGCCCTCGCCGGTGTCGGTGACGATTACGTTGTTCGTCTTGGCACCGCGCCGCAACTCGATGCTCAGGCTGTTGGTGTCGCCGTCGCGCGCCTCGATGGCGCGCAGGCCGTTCTTCATCAGGTTGAACAGCACGTGCGTCATCAGGAGGTCGGACCCCCGGAACTCGAAGTCCTCAGTCACGTCCGAGCGCACGAGTTCGCGCTGATGTGGCTTGAAATGATAGCGGTCGATCGCGGTGGCGACGATCTTGCTCATATGGTGCAACTCGGCGGGCGCGCTGCCGCGATGCTGCTGGGCGACGTTGCTCAAGAGGAGATCGATGACCGAGTTTGCCGAGGTGATGTGCTGGCGGACGCGATTGTAAGAAGCGACGAGCTTGTCGCGCGCCGGTGAAGCGGCGAGCTTCGCCAGCAACCGTTCGCAACCGTCGGCCTCGAAGCGAATACCGGTGAGCGGCGTGCGGCACTCATGCGCCACCTGGCTCGCCAGTGAAGCCGCGGCCTTGAGCTTCTCCTTGGCGATCAGATTATCGCCGTAGGCCAGTCCGAAGAACCCCGCGAGTGCGAACACCAGGATCGGCAGCGTCGTCAAGTAGCCTGCCGGAATGGGGGCTCCGTGCGTCGACAGCAGATAGGCTGCGATTGCCGCCGCCGAGCCGAACACGAGCACGACGATCGAGTTCACGAGGTCATAGAGCAGGACGACGTAGATGAGCGCCGCGAGCGTGGACATCTGCCAGGCGGCGTTGCTGTGATTGAGCAGCAGCATCAGAGTAAAAAAGAACGGTAGGCAATAGAGAAACGTGAAATACGAAAACGGGACTACGTAACGGCGCGCAGCGAGCGGCCACCACGGAGCGAGCGCAAGCAGCAGACACAACCCCATTCCGATCGCGCGCAGGAGGATGCTCTCGTAAGGCTGCGGCAGCACATAGGTCCAAACGAGATAGAAGATCGGGAAGCCGAACACGCCGATGAACGCTGCCGCACGGATCTTACGCTCCGCATGCGCATGGTACTCCACATAGCGGCGCGCGCACTCGTTCGCGATCCGCATCGGCGCAAAGAAGCGCGACGGGGTCGGCGCGATCGCTTGCAGGGCGCGCCTTGGTGAAAGACGTTCTGACAATTGCAACATTTAAAGTTTTAACCGTGCACGTACCAGATCCGATACGAAACCGTAGTACGAAAAGCCCTTACGGAAAGTGTCTTGAGACGACGAGGGCGCAGCTTGTCATGACTCCGTTTTACCATCCGACCTCTATTCTCGTTCTCGATGACGATCCGCTCTTCCTGGAAAGCGTCGATTTCCAGTTCAGCGACGAGCTCTCGTGCCAGACGTTCACCCGGCCCGACGCCGCACTCGAGCATCTGCGGGGGCAAGCGAGCCAGCATCCCGACTTCTCCCGCTATTTCCGCGACTGCTCGGACATGGACCTCGGCTCGGAGTCGCGCCACGGCGACCGCTTGCTGCGGCTTCAGCTTTCCGAGTTGCGCTCCATGATCGAGGACCGGTCGCGCCATCAGCGCGTGTCGGTCGCCATCGTCGACTTCGACATGCCCAAGATGACGGGTGTGGAATTTTGCCGCGCCATCCGCAACCTGCCGGTGAAGACGATCCTGCTCACGGGCAAGGCCGGGCTCGAAACCGCGATCGCGGCGTTCAACGAAGGTGTCATCGATTGCTTCCTGCAGAAGCAGGATTCGAACGTGTCGGCGACGCTGCGCCGCGAGATCAAGCGGCTGCAGACGGAGTATTTCGAGGAGATCTCCGATCCCATCAAGCGCGCGCTCGAGCTGCGCAAACCGTCGTTCTTCAGCGACGCGAGCTTCGCCAAGCTGTTCAAGGACGTGTCCGAGGCCAACGGCGTGGTCGAGCACTATGTATGCGCAAACCCGCCGGGCGTCATGATGCGCGATGCTGAAGGCGTGGAGTCGTTCCTGCTCATCTCCGACCTCGACAGCGCCAAGAGCCAGTGTGAGATCGCCGAGATCCAGAGTGCGCCCGCCGACATGGTGCAGCTCATGCGCTCGCGGCAGGTGCACGCCTGGTTCCCCACGCAGGAGGGGTTCTATCACCCCGACTTCGAGACGGACTGGGCGCGCTACATCTGGCCGGCACAGCTTCTGCCCGGCTCGGGCTCATGGAGCTACAGCTTCATCCGCCACGAGAGCCCCGTGGACGAGCCCCTGCAAAGCCGCGCCTGAGGCTGCCCGCAGGTCACCCTCCGGGAGCACGAGTCGCGAGACCTTCAGTGAACACTGATATTTCGTGGCCGGAATGTATCAAACCAGATTGTTGGGGACAGAGTCGCCGGCCGGTGCGGCTCTTTCTTGGTCGGCAACGCAACATCGAACTTATACTTGCTAAAGTGATTCGATGATGCGGGGGCGTCAGCGGTGACCGGGGACGTTTACGGGGACGTTTATTGTTCCGTCGTCCAATTTTGTAGTTTTGCACAGCCAAGACGCCCTCCGCGGTTGAGCGAGAGTGAGTACGAGCGCTTTCCTAAAGGCAATGGGACCGTGGGGGGATCGGATGCGCCTATCGGCTCGCCTCCTCTTCATTTGGGCCTTCTTTATTCTGTTTTCCCCGACGAGCGGGTGTCTCTTTTTCAACTT
>CAXMLT010000306.1:0-1799 GCA_964194245.1 uncultured Hyphomicrobium sp. | reverse complement strand
AGTGCGTCTACCAATTCCGCCATCTGGGCACGAAGGCGATGAGTTAGTGGCGACGGGCCCCCTTGTCAATTACTGCGCCGCCTGCCCCACCGCGCTTCCCCTTGGCCCCCGCAGTCGTGTATTCCTAGCGATCTCAAGCAGTGTTGGCGGCGCAAGGGGCTGGCGATGGCGGATCGTCTCGACGACCAGGGTTTGGCAACCGTTTTCGGAGGCTCGGGCTTCATCGGTCGCTATGCCGTCGCGGCACTCGCCAAGCAGGGCTGGCGCATCCGCGCGGCCGAGCGCCGGCCCGATCTCGCAGGCTTCCTGCAGCCGGCGGGCCGCGTCGGCCAGGTCGCCCCCGTGCAGGCGAACATCCGCTATCCGCAATCGGTCGCCCGCGCGCTCGACGGCGCACGCGCCGTCGTCAATGCGGTCGGCGTGCTGACGAGCAGCGGGCGCCAGAGCTTCCGCGCCATCCACGTCGAGGGTGCGCGTGCGATCGCCAAGGCGGCGCGTGAGCACGGCGTCGGGCGCCTCGTGCATATCTCGGCGATCGGCGCCGACCCCAAGGCGCGGTCGCGCTACGCACGCTCCAAGGGCGAGGGCGAGGCCGCCGTGCTGGCGGAGTTCCCCGACGCGATCATTCTGCGGCCCTCGGTCGTGTTCGGGCCGGAGGATGAGTTCTTCAATCGCTTCGCGGCCATGGCGCGCATCTCGCCAATGCTGCCGCTCATCGGCGGCGGCAAGACGAAATTCCAACCCGTGTTCGTCGGCGACGTGGGAGCCGCCGTCGCCGCCTGCCTGGCGGGCAAAGGCAAGCCGGGAACGATCTACGAGATCGGCGGCCCCGAGGTGCTGACGTTCCGCGAGATCCTCAACCTCGTACGAGAGTGGACCGACCGCGACCGCGGTTTTGCACGCATGCCGTTCTGGCTCGCCAAGCTACAGGCGCTGCTGACCTCGCCGTTGCCCAACAGCCTGCGGCCCCTCACCTATGATCAGGTGCTGCTCCTGCAGAAGCCGAGCGTCGTCAGCGATGCGGCGAAGGCCGAGCACCGGACGCTCGCGAACCTCGGCATCACCGCGCCCCACGGCGTGGCGGCCATCGTGCCGACGTACCTCGAGCGATTTCGCCCGCGCGGCCAGTTCGCCCACTATCGCACTTGAGCCACGTCGCGGCTTACGGCCCAAAACCAAAAGGCTCCGGACATTGCCGGAGCCTTCATGCTTTTAAGGGTCAGTTGCGCGGTCGCTCAGTGCACGCTGGCGATCTCCAGGTCGTCGTCGATGGCATGGCCGATCGCCGCCTGCTTGGTGTCGGTCAGCGCGAGCGGCGTGCCGTCCGCGGCATGCAGAGAGAACAGGTTGATGCCCTGCGGCAGCCCCTCGACGGCGGGGAACATGCGGCTCGCCTCGTCCGAGGTAAGCGTCTTGATGTAAGCGACGGCGCCGCCGCCCAAGGTGGCGAGCTCGCTCTCGGTGATGAGCTTCCGGCGATGTGTTGCTTTGTCACTTTCAGTCATGACGCAACTCCTTCTTCAGGCCGAGCCCGGTAATCTCTAGCGGCGGGAGCGTAACACGCCGCGGCGCCGTACCGTTCGGCAGCCTCTCTAAAGCAACGCTCACGCGTGCGGTTTTCTGTCGCCGATCTCGATCATGCGTACGGAGCGCTCGGGCTCGTGACGCTGCAGATCGATTGCGAGGAGCCCGTTCGCAAGATCCGCGGACTTTACCTCGATTCCATCGGCAAGCACGAATGTGCGGCTGAACTGGCGGGGGGGAATGCCACGGTAAAGGAACCTGTCTCTTATACACAT
>CAXMLT010000305.1:0-2064 GCA_964194245.1 uncultured Hyphomicrobium sp. | reverse complement strand
CGCGTTCTCGTCCATCAGGCGCGTCAGCAGCTCTTGATCGAGCGAGCCCCAGTTGACGCCGATGCGCACCGGCTTTGCGTGGCGCAGCGCGATATCGATGATGGCGCCAAACTGGCGGTCCTTCTTCTCCTTGAAGCCGACGTTGCCGGGATTGATGCGGTACTTGTCGAGCGCTTCTGCCGCGGCAGGGTTCTCGCCCAGCAGCTTGTGTCCGATGTAGTGGAAGTCACCGACGAGCGGCACGCGCACGCCGCGGCGCGCAAGCCCGTCGCGGATATGCGGCACGGCCTTAGCAGCTTCGTCGCGATCGACCGTGATGCGCACGAGCTCGGAGCCTGCGCGCGCCAGCGCGGCCACCTGATCGACGGTTGCGTTGATGTCGGCCGTATCGGTGTTCGTCATCGACTGCACGACGACGGGATGGCCGCCGCCGACAAGCACGCCGGCCACGGAGACCGCGTACGTTTCGCGCCTTTGCGCGACGAGATCGGTACCTGAACCTTGCATGGCCTGCGCCTTCGCCGGTGACCTAAGCCTAACTAACCCCGGTGCCCTCTTTTTGACCATAGCCCGGCGGCCGCCGTCGGGGGCTGCGACCCTAGCGCCCCCGCATAACTCCCGCCGCGGTTAATGAGGCGGCCGCCGCAATCGACATCACGATGACGATCGAGGGACCGCCGGGGGTATCGAATGTGGCGGAGAGGCCGAGCCCTGCCATAACGCTTGCAGCGGCCACCAGGGCAGTGAGCAGCACCATCCGCTCAGGTGTGCCGGAAAGTGGCCGCGCCGCGACCGCAGGGACCACCAGAAAGGCCATCACGAGGAGGACGCCGACAATCTTCATAGCGACCGCGATGGTCACAGAGAGCAGGATCGTGAAGATCGCGCGCACCTGGCGGCGGTCGATGCCCTCGGCGGCTGCCAAGTCCTCGTGCAGCGCCAAGCGCAAAAGCGGCTGCCAGAGCCAGGCGACAATCGCCAGCACAGCCGCCCCACCGCCGGCGATCCAGGCGATGTCGGCCGTGGTCACCGCGAATACGTCACCGAAGAGGAAGCCCAGGAGATCCACGGGTGGCCCCTTGAGCATGGACATAGCGATGACGCCCGTCGCCAGGGCGGCGTGGTGCAGGAGCCCGAGGATGGAATCGAGAGCGACGACCTGCTGGCGGCCGAACCAGAGCAGGAGGAAGGCGACGAGGACGGCGATGACGACGACGCCAAGGGTGATGTCGAGCCGAAACGCGAGACTGAGCGCGACGCCGATCAGGCTCGCCTGCGCGACCGTCTCGCCGAAATAGGCCATGCGCTGCCAGATGACGAAGCACCCGAGTGGCGCCGCCACGATGGCGAGCGCCAGGCCGGCGACGATGGCGCGAACGAGAAACGGCTCAAACACGCTCGTCCCCTGCGGCCGATCGGCGCTCGGAAGCCGCGGGCTCGCCAGCTGAATGCGCGACGCCGGCAATATCGTGGCTGTGGTCGTGGTGGTGGCGATAGACCGCGAACGCGCGCGCCGCCTCCGGTCCGAAGAGGCGTGCATAGGCTGGGTGCTGGGCCACCGTCTCGGGGATGCCCGAGCAGCATACGTGACGGTTGAGACAGACGACGCGGTCGCTGCGCGCCATGACGATGTGCAGATCGTGCGAGACGAGCAGCACGCCGAAGCCGCGCTCATCGCGCAGGCGTGCGATCAGGTTGTAGAGCTCTGCCTCGCCGGTGTAGTCGACGCCCTGCACCGGCTCGTCGAGCACCAGGAGATCGGGATCGCGAAGGAGCGCACGCGCGAGCACGACGCGCTGCAGCTCGCCCCCGGATAGCTGGCTTAGCTGTTGGCGGCGTGTATGTCCGGCGCCGACCTCATCAACGATCGCGCCGATGTCCTCTGGGGAAGCTTCGCCGCCGAGCTTGAGGAAGCGTTCCACCGTCATCGGAATGACCGCATCGACATCGAAGCGCTGCGGCACATAGCCGATGCGGATTCCGTTGCGCCGCCGCACCTCGCCGCGGTCGGGCTGCTCCAGCCCGAGCAGCACGCGCACCAGGGTCGTCTTGCCGGCGCCGTTG
>CAXMLT010000304.1:0-3699 GCA_964194245.1 uncultured Hyphomicrobium sp. | reverse complement strand
GAGCTTGTAGCGCGCCTCGGGATCGTTTGGCGCGAGCTTCGTCGGTTGCGGCGCGGCCGGTGTCGCCACAGCGACGACCGTCTGCCAGCCGGATTGCCCTTGCGACACGACGGGATCGGGTGTCGGCATAGGTGCCGGAGCGACCTTGGGCTCGACCTTGGCGAAGTTGCGCGTGCCGCGGCGCACGGGCATCGTCAGTGCAATCGCAGGCGAGAATGATGTGAGCCGCGAGACGGGAGTGAATTTCGTGAGAGGCAGCTCGGCGGCGCGCGTGGCCGCGACGCGCTGCACGTGATCGAGCGAAGTCCCGCTGTCGACGGGCGCGGGCAGATACACGAACAGCCCGACGCCGATCCCTGCAAGCAGTACGAAACCGCCGAGGCTACGCATCAAACTTCACTCCTCACGCCTCCGGGGGCGGCGATACGGCAGGGATGCCCGCATCGTTAAGCAACATCCCTAAGGTCGTACCGCAATGCTATTGGGAAGCGATGACAATGACCTTAAGGCATCCGGCAAAAACGATAATTTCGGGCTTTCGACCTGTTAACAAAGAATAAATCCAGGTTCTGTCACGTGCAACAGCAAAACAGTTTCTCCACTTGGCGGGAAGGGTCATCCAACGGTGCGGGCTCCCCTGGACCTCTCGGAGGGGGTCCCCTGGGGATATGCTGTGGAGACTTAGGGGAGTGCGCTGGAGCCGGCAGCCGGTGCCACAAAAATTGCCCTCCGCAGGCTGCCCGCGAGCCCCCTCTGCTAGCTGGCTGAATCCGTTAACAAAAGGTTAGCGCCGTCCCCCAGAATCGCCGTAGTAAAGGCAACTGAGGGGGCTGTATTGCGTTCGTATCCTTGTCGCCTTCGCACGTGAAGGGTGCTTTTTGCACAGCGGGGATCGAGCGGCGAGAACCGCCCCGTGCCTCAAGCACTTTCCGGCGAAGGCTCCAGCTCTCGGCGCACCTCTAAAGGCGCGCGGTTTTCGGCCTGCCGGATGCCATTGGGGATGGCGCCGGAGCTCA
This sequence comes from uncultured Hyphomicrobium sp., assembly GCA_964194245.1. Lineage (GTDB taxonomy): Bacteria > Pseudomonadota > Alphaproteobacteria > Rhizobiales > Hyphomicrobiaceae > Hyphomicrobium_A. Next base: position 2,683 of record CAXMLT010000304.1, on the reverse strand, counting down.
CAGTCCGAAGCGGCCGCATCGCCGATTTCGGGGCGTGCCCGAGTATTCGTGTGAGCTGGGGGACTCTGTCTGCCACTGCCTTCTCGCGGACAGCGACGGGAAAAGCGCCGGCCGTTCAGCGTGTGCTCCGGCGACCAAAAGAGAGAGGGCAAACATGAGGCATGCTCTAGGCGTGTTAGGGGTTCTCGCGGCCGGCGTTCTACTCGCCGTTTCGGCCGCGATGAACTGGCGATTTGGCTTCAGTCTCGGACGCACCGAGCTCGACGGCCAGATCTACGGTGCGGCCAGCGCGGCCGCGGACTGCATGAAGGCGCTTGTGCCGTTCTTCTTCTTCGCCGCAATTCGCAACCGGATGTGGTCGCAGGCAGCAGCCTCGGCGCTCGTCTGGGTCGTGGTCACGGCCTACTCGATGACCTCGGCACTCGGTCACGCGGCGTTGAACCGGTTCGATTCGGCCGGGCACCGCGCCGCTACCGTTGCGGCCTACAAGGACCATCGCGTCGATCTGGCGCGTGCGGAAGAGCAACTGACCTGGATCCCGCAGCATCGTCCCGCTCAGACGGTGCAGGCCGAGATCGATGCGTTGAAAAGCGATCGGGCGTGGGTCTGGACACAAGGATGCACGGACGTGACCGGCAGCAAAGGCCGGACGTACTGCCAGAACTATCACGCCCTGGCGGCGGAGCTTGCGTCCGCCGAGCAGTCGATCGCGCTCGAAGCGCGCATCGCTGACATCCATGGGAAGATAGACGGCCAAAACGGCGCAACGGTGATGTCGGAAGCAGATCCGCAGGCTGCGGTTCTCGCCAAGCTCGCCGCACTCATCGCGCCGAACGTGAAAGTCGAGGACGTGCAGACAGCGCTTACGCTCTTCATCGCACTGTTGCTCGAAGTCGGCTCGGCGTTCGGTATGTATATCGCTTTCAGTCAGTGGCGCCTCTATGAACGCCACACGCCGGCCGCACCACGCATGGTGCCGGTCAGCACCGCCGCGGCAGCGGTGGCGGCCCCTCAAAAGGCCGTTGCGATAGCAAAGCCGCGTTCCGGCGCGAACGACAACAGGTCGGCGCCGGCCCAGAGACTGATTGCTCCCGAAACGGACGTGGAGCGCTTCTACAAGGAGAGAATCGAGACACAAGATGGTTCGAGCTTGACTGCAACTTCGTTGTACGAGGACTACTGTGCGTGGTGTGAAGAACAGCAGAAGGAGCCGCTGGCGCTTCCGACATTCGGAAGAGAGTTCGGCGAGCTCGGAGTTCAGAAAGCACGCATAGCAGGCAGGGTGCGGTACATCGGCATTGCGCTGAAGTCCGCCGGCGAGCTCGAGGAGGATAAGAAGCTGACGGCCTTAGGGGCCCAGGCCGCCTAGCAATAGGTCTCGACGAAAGGCCGCGAAAGCGGCCTTTCTCATTTTCAGATGCTCATAACGAAGAGGGCCGCTCTCCAGCGGCCCTTTTTGCGTTTCAGCGCCCCGCAGCCGAGCGCTGCGGCCTCCTGGGCGGCGGCCTACTGCCCCTTCAACGCGAGGCGCACGTACCCCTGTTGGTAGGAGGGCATGTACTTGCGAGCGGCTGCGAGCACCTCTTCGCGCGTCACTGTCTCGACCGCTAAATCATGGGGCGAAGCGCCGTCAAGCGTCCTCGCAACCATGCAATCGACCAGCGTCTCGTTCTCGTAGGCCTCTTTACGGCGCTTGAGCGCGATACGGTCCCGCAAGCGGGTGAGCTCCCTGCCGTCGATGTCGGCCTTCATCTTGTCGATGATGTCGAAGACCTTTTTCTCCGTCCTTTCGGGATCCTTGCTACTTGAGACCGAAATCTTGACGATGCCGCTGCAGGCATCCGGCTCGTAGGTCACCTCGGGGGTGTAGGTGTCGCCGTCTTTCTCGCGCAGGTCGTCAAAAAGCGCCGTGCTCAAGTACTGGCTCAAGGCCATCAGAACTCTCGCATCGGCGCTCGTGACACACACGTCCGTGTTCCACGCGATGCGCAAATCTGTCATCGGGCGCTCCAGCTCGTGCGATGCCTCCGTGAGGCCCTTGTAGGCGCGGGTGACTCCCACACGCGGAATCTCGAGCCGCGGCCCCTGGGCAAATGCATATTTGCCGAAATGCTCCTGCACCAGCTTCGCGGCTGCGTCAGGGTCGATTGAGCCCACTAGAAAGAAGTCCATGTTCGCCGGCAGGCGAACAGAGGCGGCGAAGTCGCGCAGCTGTGCGGCAAGCTCGGCCGGTGGGATCTTGCATCGCGCAACTTCCTCTTCCATCGTGTCCTTGGCGTATGGATGGAATTGGCCAAGCAGCTCGCGATCCATTTTGTACTCCGCGAGTTTGTCGGGGCTGTATTTGTCGAGATAAAGCTCCTCCAAAACCACGCGGGCTTGCGCCCCGACCGTTGCAAGATCGAATTTCTGGTCGAGGGCGGTCGCGGCCAAGAGGCCCGTCGCCTGCGGAAGATACTGCGGCAGGAACGACGCGTGCCATTGGATCGCGCCCACTTCCGTCGACGCATTGCTCTCCTGAATGCAGGACTTATACATTCCTGCGATCTCGGCCGCCGACATCGTTCCGGCAGCGCCCGAGAACGAGGTGTGCTCGCAGATGTGCGCGAGGCCATTGTTGGAGATTTCGTTGCTGCGCAGAACGAGCGTCGCCGCCACATACCCTGAGTTATTGGGCATACAG
>CAXMLT010000303.1:0-1954 GCA_964194245.1 uncultured Hyphomicrobium sp. | reverse complement strand
GCGCGACAGGGATCGAACCTGTGACCCCTACGATGTCAACGTAGTGCTCTACCGCTGAGCTACGCGCCCCCAGAGCGCGTCGTTCTAGGGGCAGACCCGCGCCGCGGTCAACCTTCTTGTTCAGGCGGCGAGCAGGCGGTCGACCTCGCGGACCAAATCCTTGAGGTGGAAGGGCTTCGACAGGACACGGGCGTCCTTGGGGGCCGCGATGTCGTTGTTGAGGATTACCGCCGCAAAACCGGTGATGAACATGATCTTGAGGTCGGGGTCGAGCTCGCTGGCACGGCGGGCCAGCTCGATGCCGTCCATCTTCGGCATGACGATATCGGTCAGGAGCAGCGTGAACGGCTCGGTCTTGAGGCGCTCGTAGGCCTCCTCGCCGTTCGCGAAGGCGATGACGTCGTGGCCCGCCTTCTCGAGCGCCCGCACGAGGAAGCCGCGCATGGACTCGTCGTCCTCGGCCAGCAAAATGCGGGTAACGGTCACGCGGGACGGCTTTGCGGTCATGCACGGATACTCTGCACACGCGTTGCTATGATCGGAGTTCCCTTCGCCACGACTGTGGTATCGGCATGGTAAACGGAAGGTGAAGCCACTCGCCCCCGGTGCCGGACAATAGCGAATTGTCCACGAGTGAGGCCTGCAACATGCCACTGTGCCCGTGGACATATTGAGGTCAGGTTGGCACAGTGAGCAAGGGGCCACGTGTTCCACATGTTGAGACGCATTGTCCCTGGGTCTCCCGTACATCGCGGCGAGCTACGATCTGGCCCCTTCACCGACAGCCCATCGGCGAGCCGCAGTTGAAGACCTTACCCGCGAGACAGCAAGAAGCATGCCTCTGCGCGACCGACCCTCGATCCCACCCGAGCTGATCCCCGGCTTCGAGATCAGTCTGCCCGGACCGCAGGTTGCGCCGTTTGTGTTGTGCTCGCCGCATTCGGGCCGTGTCTATCCGAGGTCGTTCCTCGAGCTGTCGCGCTTGAGCCCGCTGTCCTTGCGCAAGAGCGAGGATTGCTTCGTCGACGACCTGTTCCTGCCCGTGGCGAGGGAAGGTGTTCCGCTGATCTCCGCGCGCTTTCCCCGCGCCTATCTCGACGTAAACCGCGAGCCCTACGAGCTCGACCCCGAGCTGTTCATCGAGGCGCTGCCCGACTACGCCAACACACAGTCGGTGCGCGTCGCCGGCGGGCTTGGCACGATCGCGCGCATCGTTGCCGACGGAGAGGAGATCTACCGCTCGAAATTGCCGCTGGCATCAGGCATCGATCGCGTGGAGCAGCTCTACATCCCCTTCCACGCGGCACTCGCCGAACTGTGCGAAACAACGCGCGCGCGCTTCGGCTACGCCATTCTTATCGACTGCCATTCGATGCCGTCCGCCTCCATGGCTCCCGCGGGCGGCCCGCGCCCCGACATCGTGCTCGGCGATCGCTTCGGCGCGTCCGCCGATTGCAAGATCACGCGCTTCCTGAAGGACGCGCTGACGGCGCTCGGGTACGAAGTGCAGATGAACCGCCCATATGCGGGCGGCTACATCACCGAGCATTACGGACGCCCGGCGCGCGACGTGCACGCAGTGCAGATCGAGATTAACCGCGGGCTTTATCTCAACGAGCAGGTACTGAGGCCGACGGGGGGGTTTGCCGAGTTGCAGCGCGACCTGCGAAGCCTCGCGGGCCCGTTGTTCAACGAGCTCCCGCTGCTGCTGCAGCGGCGCGCGGCGGCGGAATGAGAAACCTCGATTGATCCGTCCCGGCTGCCGAGCTATGCGGATAATTCATGCCGCGGCGCGAGAGTCGGCGTCTCCTCAACCAGTGAGAACCGTCGGTTGCTGATACGGTAACTGCCAATCGCATCGTCGGCGCGCATCCGGAAGAGGCAGGCCGCAGGCGATTAGGCAAAGAAAAAGGGCCGTTCGGGTCACGAACGGCCCAAGTCTAGGGAGGAAACG
>CAXMLT010000302.1:0-5146 GCA_964194245.1 uncultured Hyphomicrobium sp. | reverse complement strand
GGACCCCAAGGGCGTGATGGCGGAGCTGACGGGGCGTCGCGGCGGTTACTCCAGGGGCAAGGGCGGCTCCATGCACATGTTCGCGCCCGAGAAGCACTTCTATGGCGGCCACGGCATCGTCGGAGCCAGCGTGCCTCTCGGCGCCGGGCTCGCCTTCGCAAACCTTTATCGCGGCAACGGCAACGTTTGCCTTTGCTACTTCGGCGATGGCGCGGCCAACCAGGGCCAGGTCTACGAGACCTTCAACATGGCCGAGCTGTGGAAGCTCCCGATCGTGTTCGTCATCGAGAACAACAAGTACGCCATGGGCACCTCCATCGAGCGCTCGTCAGCGACGACCGCGCTATGTCAGCGCGGAGCCTCGTTCGCGATCCCCGGCGAGCACGTCGACGGCATGGACGTCGCTGCGGTGCGCTCCGCCGGCGAGCGCGCGATTGCGCACGCGCGCTCCGGCAAGGGGCCGTTCATCCTCGAGATGATGACTTACCGCTACCGGGGGCACTCGATGTCCGACCCCGCGAAGTACCGCACGCGCGAGGAGGTGCAGCAAGTGCGCGAGACGCAGGATCCCATCGAGATGGTGCGCCAGCGACTTCTGCAGCAAGGGCTGAGCGAGGACGACTTGAAGAAGATCGACCGCGAGGTGCGCGAGGAGGTGAACGTGGCGGCGGAGTTTGCGCTCGCCGATCCGCAGCCCAACGCCGCGGAACTCACCACGGACGTGTTGGTATGATGAGGACAGGCCCCGGGATGACTCAGCCGACTGCGTCAGAGGGGAGGGCGCGCTAAATGTCGACGCAAGTGCTCATGCCCGCGCTGTCGCCCACCATGGAGGAGGGGACGCTCGTGAAGTGGCTCGTCCACGAGGGTCAGGAGGTCGAGGTCGGCGACGTCATCGCCGAGATCGAAACCGACAAGGCGACGATGGAGGTCGAGGCGGTCGATGAGGGCCGGCTCGAGAAGATCCTCGTTCCCGCCGGCACCGAGAACGTCAAGGTCAACACGCCGATCGCGCTGATCGCCGGCGAGGATGATGCCGCGACGCCGTCACCGGCAAAGGCGGCGTCTCCTGCCCCAACCGAGAGATCACCCGCCGCAAGCGAGCCCGCTCCACGGAGAGAGGGGGTCGTCGCGCCGGCTGCCACGAAGGCGACCGCTTCTATCGGCCTCGGCGAGGAAGACGCCATTCCCGCGGCCGCGAGTGCGCGCGCCGATCCCCTCATTGCCCGCGAGCCCGAGATCGCGCCCGGCGCCGAGATGGTCACGCTGACGGTGCGCGAAGCCCTGCGCGACGCAATGGCCGAGGAGATGCGGCGCGACCCGGACGTGTTCCTCATGGGCGAGGAGGTCGCGCAATACCAGGGCGCCTATAAAGTCAGCCAGGGCCTCTTGCAGGAGTTCGGCGATAAGCGCGTCATCGATACGCCTATCACGGAGCAGGGCTTCGCCGGCGTCGGCGTCGGCGCGGCGTTCGGGGGCCTCAAACCCATCGTCGAGTTCATGACCTGGAACTTCGCCATGCAGGCGATCGACCAGATCGTCAACTCGGCGGCCAAGACCCACTACATGTCGGGCGGCAGCATGCGCGCGCCCGTCGTCTTTCGCGGACCCAACGGCGCCGCCGCCCGCGTTGCCGCCCAGCACAGCCAATGCTACTCGGCGTGGTACGCGCACGTACCGGGCATGAAGGTAATCGCGCCGTTCACGCCGGCCGATGCCAAGGGCCTGCTCAAATCCGCGATCCGCGATCCCAATCCGATAATCTTCCTGGAAAACGAGCTGCTCTACGGCAGCCACGGGCCGGTGCCCAAGGTCGACGACTGGCTCGTGCCCATCGGTAAGGCGCGCATCGCGCGGGCCGGCCGTGATGCGACGATCGTGTCGTTCGCGCGCGGCATGATCTATGCGCTCGAAGCCGCCGAAGCCCTCGCCAAGGACGGCGTCGAGGTGGAGGTCATCGACCTGCGCACGCTGCGCCCGCTCGACCTCGAGACGGTGCTCGCCTCCGTGCGCAAGACCAACCGCATCGTCACCGTGGAGGAGGCCTGGCCGGTGTGCTCGGTCGGCTCGGAGATTTGCGCGCAGGTCGCGATGCAGGCGTTCGACCATCTCGATGCACCGCCCGCCAAGGTCTCCGGCGCCGACGTGCCGATGCCGTATGCCGCCAACCTCGAGAAACTCGCGCTGCCGTCAACGGAGCGGGTGATCGCCGCGGTGAAGTCCGTGCTCCACGTCTGAAAGGAGAACCGCCATGGAAGAAGAGCTTGTCGCCGAGCTTGATCCGCCGGACGGGATCGAGGACGCAGAGACGGCGGTAGAGATCCTGCGCGCATGGATCGGCGACGGCGCGCTTCTCGTTTCGCTCAACTCATCGGCCTTCGGCGACCAGGTGCGCGACTGGGGACGGCTGCTGGCCGAGGTCGGCCACCATGTCGCCAGGGCCGCGGCGCTCAACGGCTACATGCGCGAGGACGAGGCGCAGACCGCCTTGCGCGAAGCGTTCGTCACCAACTTCGAGGCGGCGCTGGGGCCGACCTCGGGCAAGCTGCGCGGACAGATCAAGCACTAGCCCCAAAGCCCAGCGCGGAGCGGAGCGCACATGCAGGCTGCAGAGAGCACCGAGCGCGTCTTGGCGTCCCCGCTGGCAAAGCGGCTGGCGCGCCTTGCCGGCGTCGATCTGAAGAACGTCGCGGGGACAGGCCCGCACGGCCGCATCGTCAAGCGCGACATCGAAGCCGCCATTGCCGCGGGAGACACCAGCGCGCCCAAGCCCGCGCGCGGCGAGATTGCCGTCACGCGGACGGGCGCCGCCGCGCCGTTCGCGCTATCCGATGACAAGATCCTCACGCTCTACGACAAGGGCACCTACGAGATCGTCCCGCACGACAAGATGCGCCGCATCATCGCCGGGCGCCTCACGCTCGCGAAGCAGACGATCCCGCACTATTACCTGTCGATCGATTGCCGCCTCGACGAGCTGCTCCACGCCCGCGAACGCATGAACGCGGCCGCGCCGCACGAAGGCCCGCGCGCCTACAAGCTCTCCGTCAACGATTTCATCATCAAAGCGATGGCGCTGGCGCTGCAGGAGGTGCCGGCCGCGAACGCCACGTGGACGGAAGCCGGCATGCTGCGCCACAAGTATTCCGACGTCGGCGTGGCGGTGGCGATCGAGGGCGGATTGTTCACCCCCGTCGTGCATCAGGCCGAGGCGAAATCGCTATCGGAGATCTCCAACGAGATGCGCGATCTCGCCGAGCGGGCACGCAAGCGGCGTTTGGCGCCGCACGAGTACCAGGGCGGCACGACCTCGATCTCCAACCTCGGCATGTACGGCATCAAGAGCTTCGATGCCGTGATCAATCCTCCGCATGCGACCATCCTGGCGGTAGGGGCGGCCCAGCGGCAGGCAATCGTCACCGGCGATGGGGTCGAGGCGGCGACCGTGATGAATGTTACGCTTTCTTGCGATCACCGCGTCGTCGATGGCGCAACGGGGGCCGCGCTGCTTGCCGCTTTCAAGGCGTTTATCGAAGATCCGGTGCGCATGCTGATATGAAGGTTAACGGCAGCTACAACCGAATCGCCTCGTGATTGCTGCCTTGCCAAAACACCTTTCACAGTGGCTCAGCGTGTGGCTGGTGGACCACTTCCGCCTTATTTCCCCAATTAAGTATCTCCCAAAGTGCCGGCAAAAGCATAAGAATGGGGCAGTTGCTTGCCGCTGGTTGAGGGCGAGACTAGAAGCGGAATGATCAGCGTGGGCGTTCGATACTAACGACTCAACCTCTGGAGTATTCCGCCATGAAGGCGCGCTCTGCACCCACCGCTGCATTCGTCATCGCACTCATGGCCGCGGGGTGCTCTAACGACGGGACCCTCACGGGCGGCGGACTGAGCACGTCGTCGATCGATCAGACCGCGAAGTCTGATCCCGCGTGCCTCACGCTCGCGGCGCAGATCGAAGCGCTCAATCGCGATGGCACCGTCGATAAAGTCTCGAAGGCCGCGGCGAAGAAGTACAAGCTCAAGACCGAGGACCTCGCGAAAGCGGACGAGCTCAACAAGGCCAACACGGAATTCCAGACCAAGTGCTCGGCCTATCCTCCGCGCCCGGTCGTAGCCACCACCACGACGCCGGCAATGACGACGACGACGACCTCCACGCCGGCACCGAAAGAGAAGAAGGTCGCCGTTGCCAAGAAGACAACGCCGCCTGTCCCGTCGGCGAAGCCGGCTGCAGCGACCGCCGCGGCGGCGCCTCCAACTTCAGATACGACGCCGGCACCGCAGACGGCAGAGAATCCCGACTCCACACTGCCGCAGCCGTAAGGCCGGCGGGTTAGGCTTCGACATCGCGAATACGGCCTGACGGCCGCGCGCCTCCCGCACGCAGCCGTCAGACTTTCCGCTGCACGCTTTTGAGGCGTCGGGCGTGGCCTCCGGGCAGCACCGAATCTCAGGCTGGCTTTAGGGGTTGCGCGCCACATGGGCCTGTGGTGAAAAGCCTTTTGGTTCTCTTCGGCAGCGGAGGGTGTAGTGGCGCAAGTGGGTTCGATCGCGCACAACTCGAAACGTTTGGCGACCGGCGCTCTGATACTGATGCAGGCGCTGGCGCTGGCCGGTTGCGCCAATGGTACCGCCAATGCCAACGGCGACCCAGGACCGGCCTCACTGAGCCCAGGCGAAACGTGCGAGTCCATTCGCGCCAACCTTACGAAGATGGATCGGGCAGGCGTGCCGGCCTACGTCGAGCGCCAAAGCCAGGGCAAGAGCCTGTCGGCGGCGCAAAAGAGCCAGGCCGATCTCTACAACAAGCTGCTGAACGAATATCTCGGCGCGCGCTGCCACGTTTGATTAGCGCGCGATCCGCCGGCCGGTTGGCCGCGTACCGGTCCTTTGCGTTGGATCGGCTGTATCATCTGGGCCTCGGCCTCTGAAGGCCGGGGCCTTTCTGTTGGCAAGGGGCAGCACCGCCCATGACCGCCGATATGAGTGCCGAGCCGTCGAGCGCGTATGATGTGATCGTCGTCGGCGCCGGGCCCGGCGGCTACGTCGCCGCGATCCGCGCCGCGCAGCTCGGCTTGCGCACGGCCGTCGTCGAGCGAGCATTCCTCGGCGGCATCTGCCTCAACTGGGGCTGCAT
>CAXMLT010000301.1:0-4595 GCA_964194245.1 uncultured Hyphomicrobium sp. | reverse complement strand
TCGCCAGGGTCGTCGTCATCGCGGCGGGCGGCGGCTCGTTCACGCCCAAGCGGCCGCCGCTTGCCGGCATCGAGGCCTATGAGGGCACCTCGGTGTTCTATGCGGTTCGCCGCATGGAGAGCTTCCGGGGCAAGAGCGTGCTCATCGTCGGCGGCGGCGATTCCGCGCTCGACTGGACGCTCAATCTTCAGCCGATAACGAAGAGCCTCACGCTCCTGCACCGGCGCGACGAGTTCCGCGGCGCGCCGCATTCGGTGGAGAAGATGCGTCTGCTTGCGGCCGAGCAGAAGATCCGCCTCGCGATCGGCCAGGTGTCGGCGGTGCAAGGGGAAGGCGGTCGCCTCGAGGCCGCGACGATCAAGACCAAGGACGGCGAGGAGCGCCTGCCGGTCGAGGTGATGCTCGCCTTCTTCGGGCTGACGATGAAGCTTGGCCCCGTCGCCAACTGGGGGATCGCGCTTGCCGAAAACCTCATCCCTGTCGATACCGAGAAGTTCGAGACGAGCGAGAAGGGCGTCTTTGCCATCGGCGATATCAACACCTACCCCGGCAAGCTGAAGCTCATCCTCTCCGGCTTCCACGAGGCCGCGCTGATGGCGCAGCAGGCGCACAGGTACGTCTATCCGGGCAAGAAGCTTCTGTTCCAGTACACGACTTCGTCCTCGAGCCTGCAGAAGAAGCTCGGCGTCAGCTAGGTGGTTCAGCCCGCGTAGCGGCCGGCGACCAGGCGCCGCAGCGAAGCCGGCATCGCGCCGAGCGCCGCTTTCAACGCCGGGCGTGCGAGCCCGAGGTAGAGCCTGGCAAACACCCAGCCCTTGGCCGACAGCGGCAGCACCCAGTCGGTCACGCCCATCGCGGCATCGGCCCAGGCGAGCTTGTAGCCGTCGGCCGGTGACAGCAGGTCGTAAGTGCGCGCGTCCGTGCCGAAGGCCTGCGCGATCGACTCCTCCAAGAGCAGCACGCCGGCGGCCGCCTTCTCATATTTGAGATTGAAGACGATCACGTGCATGACGATGCGGTCGAGACAGCGCAGCGTGATCTCTATCGCTGCGGCCTCGTTGTCGGAGGTGAGTGCGTGCACCTCGCATCCGGTGGGATGGCTCGAGCCTTGGGCGACGTCGGCGAAGAAGCTCGCAAAGCGAGGATCGGCCAGTGCCGGCGAGACGATTCCGCGTTCGTACAGCCACTCGCGCTTCAGCTCGACGGCCTTGATCGCAAGCTCGCGCGCCCGGGCTCCCTCGCTGCAGCGCTCGAACGCCATCTTGCCGCGCTCTTCCAATCGCCGCGAGAGCCGGCGACGGTTGCGGCGCGCGCGCGGCGAGTAGCGCCGCTCGAAGGTGGCAAAGTCGGGGGCGCTCGCAAGATCGAGATAGGGCGCTTGCAGGCGCTCGGCGCGAAATGCGTTGAGGTCGCCGAGAAACGGCGCGATCGCGGCATCGTCGCGCACCTTGCGCAGCCGCACGAGGTCGGGCTTCAGCTCGTGGGCAATGAAGCTCCACGCTTCGCCGAGCAGCTGGACCGCCTCAGGTTCCACGAGAATGTCGCCGTACTGGCTGACCGGATCGCCCATCCACGCGAGCTGCGAAAGCCCCGCGACGCGCTCGGTGGTGAGCGGCCACACCATGACGAGGCGCCCGTCTCGGCGCCCGGTAACGATCGCGAGCGAAGGGGCAGCCTCATCGGAAGGTGAGGGGAGGTAATGATTGCTCCAGTGCCAGTTCCAATTGAAGGTCTGGAATATCTGGCTCCCGCCCGCCGCGCGCCAGAAGAGGTCGTGCCAATCGGTCTCGAGCGCGTCGAAGTTGGCGCGGTCGGTGATGAGCGCGAATGTGCAGGCCTCTGGAGCGGCCTCGAAATCGGCGGCACCTAGGTTAATGGCACCGACCTCGGGTGCAGAAGGCCACACGTGGGCAATGCGATCGGGGAAGGCGGCCGGCATCGGCTACTCCAACAGGCGGACGGTCCTTGCGGCGCGTCTTGTGAGGCAAGCAAGCACGCAACGTGCCAGTGCCGCCGCTCAGAAATTCGCAATCTCCAAAACGCACAACAGGACGAGGAGGATCACGAGCGTCCACATCATCGCCCGGCCGCGTGCGGACGCCGGTCCGGCATCCAGCAAGAGCAAGGTGGTCATCATTGAAACGGCAGAAAAGTTAACAATGACGCAGCCGACGAGCCCCAAGCCGTGCGAGCCGGGAGAGCGCCCTTCGACGAAGGTGGCGGCCGCCAGTCCGATCAGAAGGGCGCCCACGAGGCGCGGCCAGAAGCCGGTCTCGGTACGCGGCAGCCCGAGGACGCCGATCGTCGCACGCGGGGGAAAGCGCGAGCAGCAATCCGGCCGAGAGCTTGAGGAGCGTTTCGATCGAGAGGAGCTGCTGCAAGCAATTATCAATCGCTAGGATTGGGCCGCGCCGGACAATACGGGGGCTCAGTCCTCTCGGTTGTCCAGGGCGTCGAGCTAATAGGGGTGAATTGCGTCTTCGACCCTTTTTCTTTCGTCGTATGGGGCACCGGCGTCGCCGCTAAAAAGGTTGCCGAAGACGCCATCATCATTGGCCGTTTCCTTTGGCCGCATAGTCGGCGTGTAGTCGCCGGCGAGGTGGCGGGTCAAGTCGGCCTTGATGGCCTTGGTCTTCTCGTCTGAGCAGTAGTCGGCTTCGCCGGCGACCGCCTTGGCGACGCCGTTGAACGAGACGTCGTAGATCCTCTCGACCTTGCTCGGGTCGGTGCCGGGGGCGAGCGTACGCTCGTAGGTAAGGTAGTTGTTCTTGAGCTTGGCGGGGTCGAAGTTGAACCCGCACTTGATTGCCTTTGCGGATACGGTCCCGACCTGGAACGCGCGGTTCGTCGGGTCGTTGACGGAGCCCGGGTCCGGACCCGTCGGTTTGGACGGCCCGCCCAGGATCGAGCCCGTGGTCAAGCTCGACGCCGCCGAGCAGCCCGTCAGCGCCGTCGCGACTAGCGCGAGCAAAATGCCTGCGGCCTTCATCGCGAGCCCCTCATTCCTCCTGCGCTCTCGTTGCCCTTTTAGCGCCAATCGCAGCGCCGTCAATCGAGGTACAGCCCATGTAAACGCACGCCCTAATCGTGGCATAAGCAAGGATTCGCCCTGCGGCAGCAATAGCCTAGCGCATCAATTCATTGGTTGCGGCGTCCAGGCCCTCCAGGGTCAGCGGGTACATGCGCCCTTCCACGAGCCCGCGGATCATGCCGACCGAAGGCGTCCAGTCCCAATGGCGCTCGGGGACCGGGTTGAGCCAGACGCAATGCCGGAAGGTGTCGGTGACACGCTTGAGCCAGGTGGCACCGGGCTCGTCATTCATATGCTCGACCGCCCCGCCGACATGCGTGATCTCATACGGGCTCATGGAGGCGTCGCCGACGAAGATCACCTTGTAGTCGGTCGGGTAGGTGTGGAGCACCTGCCACGTGTCGGTCAGTTCGCTGCGGCGGCGCGCGTTGGCGCGCCAGACGTGTTCGTAGAGGCAGTTGTGGAAGTAGAAATACTCGAGGTGCTTGAACTCCGAGCGCGCCGCCGAGAACAGCTCCTCGGCGCCCTTGACGTGCCAGTCCATCGAGCCGCCGACGTCGAAGAACATCAAGACTTTCACTGCGTTGTGTCGCTCGGGCACCATGCGGATGTCGAGGTAGCCCTTTTCCGCGGTGCCGCGGATGGTGCCGTCGAGGTCTAGCTCCTCGGCTGATCCTTGGCGCGCGAAGGAGCGCAGTCGCCGCAGCGCCACCTTGATGTTGCGCGTGCCGATCTCGACCGTCTCATCGAGATCCCTGAACTCGCGCTTGTCCCATACCTTGATCGCGCGGCGGTGGCGGCTCTCCTTCCCGCCGACGCGAACACCCGCCGGATTGTAGCCGTAGGCGCCGAACGGGGAGGTGCCGCCGGTGCCGATCCATTTGCTGCCGCCGGCGTGTCGGCCCTTCTGCTCGGTGAGGCGCTCGCGCAGCGCCTCCATGATCTTCTCCCACCCGCCGAGCTCGGCGATGCGCTTCTTGTCCTCCTCGCTGAGGTGCAGCTCGCTCATGAGGCGCAGCCATTCCTGGGGGATCTCGACCTCGATCGCGTCGGGGAGCACCGCGAGCCCTTTGAATACGTGCCCGAACACGCGGTCGAAGCGGTCGAGGTGGCGCTCGTCCTTGACGAGGCAGGCGCGTGACAGGAAGTAGAAATCGTCGACGCGGCGGCTGGCGAGGTCGGCGCCGAGCCCTTCGAGCAGCGTCAGGTACTCCTTGAGCGTCACAGGGAGTCCCGCCTCCTTCAGCGCGTGGAGAAAGTTGACGAACACGGCTTATTTCCTCAAAGGATCACGTCGGACACCTACCGTGGGAGCGCGAAAAGCGGCTCCGGCCCGAGGCGCGATTTGCGGCGCGGCGGGCCGGGTTGGCCCCGGTTCTGGTCGAGAACAAGACGGGGCAGTGGTTCGCGGCGGTCGGATGGTTGTTCGTGAGCGGCAAGCCGCCGGAGATCGTCGAGGTAGAAAGCGGACATTGACGATAGCAATATCCCGTTCAACGAGGAAGCGCCGTTCGATCGCGCGCCGAGGGAGCAACCTAGAAGTTGATCTTCCCGCCGGCGATGA
>CAXMLT010000300.1:0-4220 GCA_964194245.1 uncultured Hyphomicrobium sp. | reverse complement strand
CTTCAAGACCTATCCCATCTGCAATTGGTCGGGTGATATCGGCCCGAAGACCACCTACGGCGACCACCAGGCGCCGGAAGGGTTCTATCGCGTCACCGCCGACCAGATGAACCCCAACTCGCAGTACTACCTCGCCTTCAACCTCGGCTACCCGAACGCCTACGACCGCTCGCTGCAGCGGACAGGCGACGCGCTGATGGTGCACGGCAAGTGCAAGTCGGTCGGCTGCTACGCGATGACGGATGCGCTGATCGAAGAGATCTTCGGCCTTGCCAGGGAAGCGCTGAAGGGCGGGCAGGAGAGCTTTGAGGTGCACGCGTTCCCGTTCCGCATGTCGGACGAGAACATGGCGCGGTACAAGGACAACCCGAACTACACGTTCTGGCGGACGATGAAGCAGGGCTACGATTACTTCGAAAAGTACCGCCTGCCGCCGGCGATTGCCGTGTGCGACCACAAATACGTGGTCGACGTGAAGGCCCCGGTGAACGCCAGCGTGCGCCCCGACGCCGCCTGCCCGCGCTTCACGCGGCCGGTCGTCGCGCCGTTCGTGCCCAAGCCCACCGAGCAGCAGATTGCTGAGGAGCGCATCGTCGTGCCAGGCCCGAAGCTCCGCGAGATGCAGAGCTTCGCTGCCGCCAAGCCGACGCAGGCAACGGGCCCCGACGGGTCCCTCGGGACGTCGTTCGGTCTTGGCATGCCGGAATCGACCGGCAGCAATCCGCCGCCCACCTCACCCCAATAGACCATGGCTGGAAGCCGCACGCTGAAGACACTCGTCGGTCTCGGCGTGCTCGTCGCGGTTGCTGCCGGCGCGGCCTTTGTGTTCTGGCCGCAAATCTTCGCCGCGATTGAGGAGGACGCGATCTGGTCCGAGAAGGCGGACCACTGGCACCTCTACTCGAGCGGCAAGACGCTCGCCGGCACGCCGGAGCTTCAGGATCTGCAGGGGCGCCTGGCGGCGCAGGGCGCGAAGCTCGGCGATCCCGTCTTAGTGCGCATCTTCAAGCGCGAGTTCGAGCTTGAAGTCTGGCTGAAGCACGACGGCCGCTTCCAACGCTTCGCCACCTATCCGATCTGCATGTGGTCGGGCGGGCTCGGGCCGAAGGTGCGCGAGGGCGACAAACAGGCGCCGGAGGGCTTCTATACGGTCGATGGCTCGCAGCTCAATCCGAACAGCAATTATCACCGCTCGTTCAACCTCGGCTTTCCCAACGCATTCGATCGCGCGCACGGCCGCACCGGCTCACTGCTGATGGTGCATGGCGACTGCCGCTCGATCGGCTGTTACGCCATGACCGATCCGGTGATCGACGAGATCTGGCAACTGATCACCGCGGCGTTGCAGGGCAGCCAGAAACGCTTTCAGGCGCAGGTATTCCCATTCCACCTGACGGACAAGAACATGGCATGGCACGCGCGCGCACCCGAAGCGGCCTTCTGGCAACAGCTCAAGCAGGGCCACGACCTGTTCGCGCAGACGCAGATCCCGCCGGACGTAAGTGTGTGTCGCGACCGCTACGCATTCCGGGCGGCAAGTGGCGATAAAGACGGGAGCGCGCCGATCGAAAATGGCTGCCCGAGCACCAGCTCGGGGAGCTGAAATCGCAGCTTCGGGATTCACCCTTAACCGGGCGAATCGCCGCAACACCCTGTGGTGACTTGATAATGTCGCTTTGAGCCGGTCACTTCCGGCGCCAACGGGCATCTCGCGCCGGCACGGCGCCTGCATGTGCCGCAAGGGGGTAGATCTTGAAAGGGCTGGGTTGATGCGTCTGTCTTTAGGGCCCTTGTGCCGTTGTGTTTTTGGATTGTGCGCTGCGCTGGTCGTGGCCACACAGGCTGAGGCTGGGCCGCCGCTCGCGCCGGACCTTCCCGCGGGTGCCGTCGACCGCGCCGAGCACCGGCGTCTCGCCTCCGAAGGCAAAGTACTGCCGGGCACACCCGACCTCGCCAAACTCGACGAGCGTCTCGCTGCCGCACATGTGACGAGGGATGCCTCCATCACGATGCGCATCTTCAAGGCCGAGTCCGAGCTTGAAGTGTGGATGACGACGAACACCGGCGAATACACCCTCTTTGCCACCTACCCGGTCTGTTTCTGGTCGGGCACGCTAGGGCCCAAGCTCAAAGAGGGCGACCGGCAGGCGCCAGAGGGCTTCTACACGATCACCAGCCCTCAGACCCACCGCGAAGGGGCGCGGTGGCCCGTGTCGATCGACCTCGGCTACCCCAACTCCTTCGACAAGGTGCAGCAGCGCGACGGCTCCGCCATCCTCATCCACGGCGGCTGCGCTTCGATCGGCTGCTTCGCCATGACAAATCCGGTCAACGACGAGCTGAACAAGCTCGTGTCGCGCGCGCTCAATGCCGGACAGGCCTACGTGCAGATCCACGTCTTCCCGTACCGCATGACGCCGGAGAATTTCGCTCGCTACGACAATCCGCAATGGCGCGACTTCTGGCGTAACCTGAAGGACGGCTACGACCTCTTCGAGCGAACGCGCAGGCCGCCGCGCATCAGCGTGTGCGACAACTCCTATGGCTTCCAGGCAGCGAGCAAGATCGAGTCCGCCAATCCCGGCCCGGTCGCCGTTTGCCCGCGGACCGAGGCAATGCTGCGCGAACTCCACGAGCTGAATAGCCGCGTCGCCGAGCAGACCGCTCCTCTGCCGCCGACTGAAACGAAGCCTGCCCCGGCGTACGCCTTCCTGCATCTCGTCCGGGCGCCGGTCTCCTACATGAGCAGGATCGGCTCGAGCTCCTATCAGCAGCCCGCCGGCGAGACGGGGCACGCGGGCGTAAGCGCGGTGCTGACGCGGCACCTTCCCTGCCCGGTGGCGCTGTCGAGCTGCCGCAGGTATGCGGCGCTGCGCGACAAGCTCGCGGAAAAGGCGGCGATCGCGGCGGAAGAGGCACGCGTCAGCACCAAGCAGCCCGCGGTCCACAAGAAGCGCGGGCATACGGCGAGCCGCTAGCCGCACGAGCCCTGCGCCGACGATTGCCCACGCCTTGCACCCACGGCGCCCGTGGCCTACATCGGGCTGCAGCGGCAACAGCGGGACTTCGATCATGCGGCGCACGACGGCCGAGCCCGGCGCCTACGGCGACCACAGCCGAGGCTGAACTCCGGTAGGAGCATGTGAGTCGCATACTCGTCATCGGCGGCTACGGCGCCTTCGGAGCGCGGGTATCGGAGCGGCTTGCGCGCGAGCCCGGCCTGGAGGTGATCGTCGCCGGACGCAGGGAGGACGCGGCGGCCGCGTACGCGGCAAAGCTTGCGCGCACGGCACGTGCGAGGATCACTCACGCCGTCGTAGACGCGGCGAGAGCGATGCCGGAGCAGATCCGCGAGCTTTCCGCTTCCGTGCTCATCAACGCTTCCGGCCCCTTTCGGGCCCAATCGTATAGCCTCGCGCGCGCCTCCATCCGCGCGGGCTGCCACTACGTCGATCTCGCGGACGCGCGCGCGTTCGTCACCGGCATCACGCAGATCGACCGCGAGGCGCGCGCTGCAGGCGTCAACGTCATCAGCGGCGCGAGCTCGGTGCCGGGGCTCTCCTCCGCCGTGGTCGAGGCTTACGCCGGCGAGCTCGCCACGTTGGACGCCGTGGACATCGGCATCTCCCCCGGCAACAGCTTCGATCCTGGCCTGGCGACCACGGCGTCGATCCTCGACGCGGTGGGCAGGCCCTATGCCGTGCTGTCTGGCGGTGGGCGGGAGACCGTTTACGGCTGGCAGGGGCTGCGCCGTCATCGCTTCCCACAGCTCGGCGCGCGCCGGATGAGCAACGTCGAGGTGCCGGACGTCGACCTCCTGCCCGCGCGCTACCCCGGGCTGCAGACCGCCCGCTTTTCCGCCGGCGTCGAGGTCGGAATGTTCCATCTCGCGCTGTGGGGGCTGTCGTGGCTCGTGCGCGCCGGTGTTCTCCGCGATCCGGGGAGGCTCGCTGCGCCACTGCTTGGCGCCAAGCGGCCGCTACGGTTTCTCGGCAGCGATGCAGGCGGCATGTTCGTCGCGCTCCACGGCCGCGACGCGCAGGGCGAGCCGCGCTCGATCGAATGGACGCTGATCGCGCGCTCTGGCGACGGCCCGTATGTGCCGGCGATCGCATCGGTAATCCTGGCGAAACGGTTAGTCGCCCGCAGCGGCCCGCAGCCCGGAGCGCAGCCGTGTTTTGCGCTCTTCACACCCGCCGATTTCGCTGCCGAGGTCTCCG
>CAXMLT010000299.1:0-3616 GCA_964194245.1 uncultured Hyphomicrobium sp. | reverse complement strand
CGGTCGTTTGGCGCCCGCGCTCCCCTCTATCCCTCTCCCTTCGGGGCGCTCAGCGCGCCCGCGAGGCGGCGGAGCCGTGGCCACTAGAATCCCCTCTCCCCGGTGGGGAGAGGGTTAGGGTGAGGGGGTTCTACCCCCAAAGGGCTTCTCCCTCACCCGCCACGGACCACAGGTCCGTCGCGACCTCTCCCCGCCGGGGAGAGGTGAAGTGAGCGGCGAGTTAGGAGACGCATGGCGGCGCGGACGCAGCGGGGATAGCGACAGTGACACGCCGAGCGCGCGCGAGACCGAGCTCGCCTGCCGGTTCATCGCGTGCGCCGCCGGGCTGCCGCGCGTCTGCGCCCTGAAACGCTGCCGACGCAGAAAGCGCTGCCTCGGCGCCGGACTCATCTGCCTGCGCCACCACGAGGGGCTTTTGCGCAAGCGCTATGCCTCAGCGCTGGCCCGGCTCGGCTGGAAAAACAAAACCTGCCCCGGACAGGGCCGGGACAGGTGAGAAAGGGACGTGAAACGATCGGCGCCGAGACGGCGCGCTACCGCTTCGCGGCTGCTGCGCCGCTGCGGGACGCGTGCCCGCCACCGTGTCCGCGGCTGCCGGCGTGTCCGCGGCCACCACCGGCTCCGGCATGTCTCTCGCCGGCACTGGCATGTCTGTCACCGGCACTGCCGGAGCGCTGGCCGTTGCGCGAACCCTTGGAGGCGCCGTTGCGCGGCGCTCCGCCGTGGCCGTGACTATGACCGTGGCCGTGTCCGTTGCTTGCGCCGTTGCGCTGACCGGAGGGCCGCGCCGCATGCGGACGTCCGTTGCCGCGCGCCGCGCGGCCGTCGCCGTGACCGCGGTCGGAGCCGACGGCGGCGAGGCCAGCGTCGCCGCTGCGGTTGGTGGAGGGGATCGTCTGCCGCGTCAGCCGCTCGATGTCGCGCAGCAAGGGACGCTCCTCGCTCCCGCACAGCGAGATGGCGATGCCCTCGGCGCCGGCGCGCGCGGTGCGGCCGATGCGATGCACGTAGCTCTCCGGCACGTTGGGGAGCTCGAAGTTGACGACGTGCGACACCTCGTCGACGTCGATGCCGCGGGCGGCGATGTCGGTGGCGACGAGCCCGCGGATGCGGCCCGCGCGGAAGTCCTCGAGGGCCTCCTCGCGCTGGCGCTGGCTCTTGTTACCGTGGATGGCGGAGACGATGATGCCGGCCGCCTCGAGATGGCGCGCAACCTTATCCGCGCCGCGCTTGGTGCGTGTAAAAACGAGTGCGCGCTTCATGGCCGGGTCGGAGAACAGCTCAACCAGCAGCGAGGCCTTCTTCTGCGGCTCGATGTGGATGACGCTCTGGCGCACGCGGTCGACGGTGGTGGCGACGGGGGCGACGGAGACGCGGACGGGATCGCGCAGCAGCTCGGCGGCGAGCGCGCCGATCTCCTTCGGCATGGTCGCCGAGAAGAACAGGCTCTGGCGCCGCTGCGACAGCTTGCCCACGATCTGCCGGATGGGGCGGATGAAGCCCATGTCGAGCATCTGGTCGGCCTCGTCGAGGACGAGGATCTCGGTGCCCGAGAGGACGACCGAGCGCTGGTCGAGGTGGTCGATGAGGCGTCCGGGCGTGGCGACGAGCACGTCGACGCCGCGGCTCATGGCGGTTGCCTGCGGCCGGTGCGCGACGCCACCGTACATAACAGCGACGGTGAGGCCGGTGTGGCGCCCGTAGGTCTTAAAGCTGTCGGCAATCTGCGCCGCAAGCTCACGCGTCGGCGACAGCACGAGCACGCGCGCGTGGTGGCGCGGCGCCGGCCGGCGGTTGGCGGCGAGGCGGTGCAGGATCGGCAGCGCGAAGGCCGCGGTCTTGCCGGTGCCCGTCTGCGCGATGCCCATCAGGTCGCGGCCGGCGATCACGCTCGGGATCGCCTGCGCCTGGATTGGGGTCGGAACCGTGTAGCCCTCGGCAGCGAGCGCCTTGAGAAGGTTGGCGTTGAGACCCAGCTCGGAGAATGTGGTCAATTCCATATCTTTCATGTGCGGCCGAGCGCGCCGGACAGCCGAAATCATTTCGGCCGCACGCAAGCGAACGCGGCAGTTCAGGAGATGCCCCGCGTGGCCTGGGCTATCATTGAGAGTGGGATTTCAGAGGCGCTCAACAGGAGGACACGAGAGGCCGATGGCCTTGGATCTGGTGCCCGTTCACGCGGCTGGAGCGCCGATGTTCGCCGCGAGTTGCTCGAAGCGATGCGGGCTTATCTCATGCTCGCGCGCAAATAGCAAGAAGGGCTGCGTATCCGCGCGCAAGCGCCGCGGTTCGATTAATTTTTCCATAAGCTTTGCGATGAGGCTGAGACGCGCGCTTCTTGCGCAACGCCGAAACGGCTCACTGGCTGCCGAACCAGGTCTGCTCGAGGCGGCTGTAGGTGCCATCCTCGCGCAGGTCGAGCAGCGCGCGATCGACCTCGCTGCGCAGGCGGCTGTCGAGCGGGAACACGATGCCGAAGTTCTCCTTGCGGAACACGGGGCCCACGAGCTGCACCTTCCCCTTGCCGTCGTGGCCCGCGTAGTAGAGCAGCGCGGGCGCATCGAACACGACCGCGTCGACCTGCTTGTCGAGCAGCGCCTTGTAGGCGGCATCGATCTGCTCCACCTCCACGACATCGACGTTCTTCTGGCGCAGATAGGCGGCAGCCGTCGAGTTGCGCGTCGTCGCCACGTGTTTTCCCGGCAGGTCGTCGGGCCCGCTGATGGCGCCGCGGATCTGCTGCACGGTGAGCGAGGCCGTGAGCTGCGCGGTATAGTAGGCGACGAAGACGACGCCGATGAACATCCACAGGATCGCCAGCACGCGCGCCAGCCAATGCCGCGGCATCTGCTCGGCCTGCGTCGCCAGCGTGGCACCCGCCCACCACATGGCGTGGAAGATACCGGGAAAGTAGCGCCGGTCCGGGATGATCCCCTGCTCGTGGCGCCGCTCGACCAGCCACACGATGTGCGCGGGGATGACGATCAGGAGCGCTGCGATGCCGAGCCACACCGCGATCGTCGGCGAGGTCAGGAGGCGCAGGAACTCCAGCAGCGGATTGGACGGCGCGGTTTCGCCGTTGCCGCGCACGAGGATCTGCAGCCCCGCCTCGAGCATGGGCTGCGAGAAGTCGAACTGGCGGTCGCGCTCCGCCGTGATGGAGATCGCGGAAATACCGAGATCGGCCTTGCCCGAGCGCACGTCCTCGAGCAGCGCGCCGACGTCGGGCGCGACCTGATACTCCGTCGCCAGCTTCAGCTTCTGCCCGATGCTGTTCCACAGCTCGATGCTGAAGCCGGTGAGGCGGCCGTGCTCGTCGATCACCATCGGCGGCAGCACGCGCGTTGCGACGCGCACGCTGCGCGGCGGCTCCTCGGCCAGCGACGCCGGCACAGCCAACGCCAGCAGCAGCCCGCTGATGCAAAGCCTCACGATGTGGCGCATGCGATCCCCCGATCCCGCGGTGAGGTTTTAATGCTGGGGCTTCTCCCTGTCATCCTTGGTATCTCCGACGCTGCTTACACCGGGATGAACGGTTGGCACGGCTCCGCCGCCTCGCGGGCGCTGAGCGCCCCGAGGGGGAGAGAGAAGAGGGGAGCGCGGGCGCCAAACGACC
>CAXMLT010000298.1:0-2044 GCA_964194245.1 uncultured Hyphomicrobium sp. | reverse complement strand
ACGGACTTGGCGAGATTGCGCGGCTGATCGACGTCCGTCCCCATGATGACGGCCGTGTGGTAGGCGAGTAGCTGCACCGGCACGGCGTAGACCAGCGGATTTGTGAACGCGGACGCCGTCGGCATCTCGATGTGGGCTGCAACCTTGCAGCCGACCTTTTCGGGGGAAGCGTCCGAGATGAGGATGATCTGGCCGCCGCGGGTGGCGACCTCCTGCATGTTGGAGACGGTCTTTTCGAAGAGGTCGTCCTGCGGGGCTACGACGATGACCGGCACGTTCTCGTCGATGAGGGCGATGGGCCCGTGCTTCAGCTCGCCGGCGGCATAGCCCTCGGCGTGCAGGTAGGAGATTTCCTTGAGCTTTAGCGCACCTTCGAGCGCGAGCGGATAGCTTGTCCCGCGCCCGAGGTAGAGCACATCGCGCGACTTCGACAGGATGTGCGCGATCGCCTCGTACTGCTGCTCGTTGCGCAGAACCGTCGAGATGTGGCGCGGCACCTCGATCAGCGCCTTGACGAGCGCACGCTCCTGCTCCTTGTCGAGCACGCCGCGCTCACGCCCGAGCGCTACGGCAAGGCAGGCGAGCACGGAAAGCTGGCACGTGAAGGCCTTGGTCGAGGCGACGCCGATCTCGGGGCCCGCGAGCGTCGGCAGCGCGACGTCGGACTCGCGCGCGATGGAGGACGTGCGCACGTTCACGATCGAGGCGATGCGCTGGCCCTCGGCCTTAGCGTGCCGCAGCGTGGCGAGAGTATCGGCGGTCTCACCCGACTGGGAAACGAACAGCGACAGGCCGCCCTTGCCGAGCGGCGGCTCGCGGTAGCGCATCTCGGAGGCGACATCGATCTCGACCGGCAGCCGGCCGTAGCGCTCGATCCAATATTTTCCGACGAGGCCGGCGTAGTAGGCGGTGCCGCAGGCCGACAGCGTCACGCGCTCGAGCTGGGCCATGTCGAGCCCGAGCGGGGGAACCTTCACAGTACCGGCAGCCATGTCGAGATAGTTCGACAGCGTGTGGCTGATGACCTCGGGCTGCTCGTGGATTTCCTTCGCCATGAAGTGGCGGTGGTTGCCCTTGTCGACGAGCAGCGAGCTTGCGACCGACTTGACGAGCGGGCGATCGACGCGGGCGCCCGCGCGGTCGAAGATCTCGACGCCTGAGCGGCGCAGCACCGCCCAGTCGCCTTCCTCGAGGTAGGTGATGGCGTCGGTGAAGGGTGCGAGCGCGATGGCGTCGGAGCCCAGATACATGGCGCCGGTGCCATGACCGATAGCGAGGGGGCTGCCCTGGCGCGCGGCGACCATCAGGTCGTCGTGGCCGGCGAAGATGATGGCGAGGGCGAAGGCGCCTTGCAGCCGCTTCAGCGCGTTTTTCACCGCGGCTTCCGGCTTCACGCCTTTGCCGAGCTCATCGGTGATGACGTGGACGATCGCCTCGGTGTCGGTGTCGCTCTCGAAGACGTGTCCCTTGGCGGTCAGCTCGGCCTTGAGCTCGCGGAAGTTCTCGATGATGCCATTGTGCACGACGGAGACTTGGCTGTTCATGTGCGGATGCGCGTTGCGCTCGGTCGGCCGGCCGTGCGTCGCCCAGCGCGTATGCCCGATGCCGGTGTGGCCGTTGAGCGGCTCCTTCAGGAGGCGCCCTTCGAGATTGCGCAGCTTGCCTTCGGCGCGGCGGCGCTCCAGGTGCCCGTTCTCCACCGTGGCGATGCCGGCTGAATCGTAGCCCCGATACTCGAGCCGGCGGAGCGCGTCGATGAGATCCGTCGCGACCGCCTTCTCACCAATGATTCCGACAATGCCGCACATAGCGATTGGTCCTGTGCCCGTTTGAACGCAGCTCTCTGCCACCTGAGATAGTGCTATCGTTTGATTAATATGTCGCTCAAATCACACTATGTTTCAGGAGATTGGGCCGCCGCACATTGCCGCGCAACCCGTCTTCGGCGAGCCCCTCATCCCGCTTTCGACTTACGCCGCCCCATCATAGCGCGGAACTTCGCCGCCCAGCCGGGCCGCTCCTCCTGGGCCGAGCGCTCGAGCGC
>CAXMLT010000297.1:0-2048 GCA_964194245.1 uncultured Hyphomicrobium sp. | reverse complement strand
CGTCGGCATCGAGAAGCGCGACCTCATGGACGTGCAGTTCACCCCCGCCGACCTGAGCGTGCAAATGCGCATCCGCAGCGTGTTCGACCCGCAGTGGCTCTTGAACTCCGGCAAGGTGTTCCCGCTCGACGCGACGGAAGCCTCGGAAACGTCCGCCGAATCGACGCATAGAGCCGCCTAAAGGAGATCGTTTTGAGCGACTTGCAGAGGCCCGGAGCCGACTGGGAGCTCCAGTTCATGATCGCGGGATGCGCCGAGAAGGGCCTCCCCATCGAGATCGTGGGCTCGGGTTCCAAGCGCGCCGTCGGCCGCCCCGTCGAGGGCGCCGTAACCATCACCACGACCTCGCTGCGCGGCGTCACCCTCTATGAGCCGAGCGAACTCGTCATGTCGGCGCGCGCCGGCACGCCGCTCACCGCGATCGAGGCCGAGCTGGCCGCGCGCGGGCAGATGCTCGCCTTCGAGCCGATCGACGTGGGCCCCGCCACCGGCGCTTCGCACGGCACGCAAACCATCGGTGCGGTATTCGCCACCAACCTGTCGGGCGCGCGGCGCATCCACAGCGGGGCGGCACGAGATCACCTGCTGGGTATCAAGGGCGTCAACGGCCGGGCGGAGCTGTTCAAGTCCGGCGGCCGCGTCATGAAGAACGTGACGGGCTACGACGTGGCGCGCGGGCTCACGGGAAGCTGGGGCACGCTCGCGGTGCTGACCGAGGTGACATTCAAGGTCGTGCCCTGGCCGGAGACGGCGGTCACGGTCGTCTACCTCAACCTGCCTGACAACCTCGCGGTCGAGCTGCTCTCCGCTGCGATGGCGCAGCCGGTGGAGGTATCGGGCGCAGTGCACCTGCAGGCTCCGCTCGCGGCCCGCATCAGCCACCCCGGCCTCAAGACCATGGGCAAATCGGTGACGGCGCTGCGGCTGGAAAACTTCTCCGGCGCGGTGACGGCCCGCAAGCAGAAGCTCAAGGAAGCATTGAAGGTCTACGGCAAGGCGCTCGAGCTCGATCACCGCGAGACGCTCGAGTTCTGGGGCGAGCTGCGCCGACTTTCCGTGCTGCCGAACCGGCAGACGCTGCTCTGGCGCATCTCGACCAAGCCGACCTCGGCGGCCAAGCTCGTTGCGGCTATCAAGCGCTACATGCCGGCGGAAGCGTTCTACGACTGGGCGGGCGGTCTCGTCTGGCTCGAGGTGCCGGCGACGGCCGATGCCGGAACCGCCGAGATCCGCCGCGCCGTCGCCACGCACGGCGGGCATGCTACCTTGATCCGCGCGGAACGCAGCGTGCGCGCCGCGGTCGAGGTGTTCCAGCCCTTGAGCCCGCCGGTCGAGCGCCTCACGCGGGGCCTGAAGGCCGCATTCGACCCCGCCGGCATTCTCAATCCCGGCCGCATGTACGCGAATTTGTGAGAACCGGATGCAGACGAATTTCAGCCCCGAGCAGCTCGAGAATGCGCGCATTGCGGAAGCGGACGCGATCCTGCGCCGCTGCGTCCACTGCGGCCTGTGCACGGCAACCTGTCCGACCTACGTGCTCCTGGGCGACGAGCGCGACAGCCCGCGCGGGCGCATCTACCTCATCAAGGATATGCTCGAGGACCAGCGCCCCGCGAGCGCGGAGGTGCAGACGCACGTCGACCGCTGCCTCTCCTGCCTCTCCTGCATGACAACTTGCCCGAGCGGGGTCGACTACATGCACCTCGTCGACCTCGCCCGCGGCTACATCGCGGCAACGGGGCGGCGCTCGTTCAAAGAGCGCGTCACACGCGGGCTGCTCGCTCAGGTGCTGCCGCGGCCCGAGCGCTTCCGCCTCGCGATCAGACTTGCCCCCCTGGCGCGCCCATGGGTCCCGCTCTTGCGCCGGCTCGGCCTGAAGGAGCTCGCCGCCATGGTCGAGCTTGCGCCTGCTGTGCTGCCGCCGTCCTCGCGCTTCGAGGGCCCCGGCACCGCCGCCACGGGAGCCGAGCGGCGCGCGCGCGTGATCCTGCTTGCCGGCTGCGCGCAGCAGGTGCTGCGCCCCAGCATCAACGACGCCTCCATACGGC